>JBNJHJ010000093.1:0-7031 GCA_051748365.1 Campylobacterota bacterium | reverse complement strand
GGCAAAATCACTCAATTCATAACCGTTAAACTCCAGCGCGGCATTGGTGGGTACCACCATTTTGTCCAAAGTCGTAAATGTACCCTCTTGCTGCATCATTGACGGTGTTTTAAACTCTGCGTCCACACCGATCTGCACTGTTCCCACTACATTATATCCGATGCATTTTCTATCATTATCAAGATCAAGTTCACAAATTTTGCTTACCCCTAAGGTGTTGGTTGCAGTGGGGATAATCATTACATCTATACCCGCAAAATTTTGAATAAGGCCCAAAATCTTTGCAATATTTTCCGCCTCTTTGTGTGCATACAGATCACTGCCTACTATTAATGATTTATGTTTTTTTCTCTGTAACTTTTTTACGATACTTTCTAACTCTTCTTCACCGATATTAGATTCAGCGCTTAAGTTCCCGATATCTAACTCATCAAGATAGTTTTGCACCTCTTTAGGCAAAGTCACACCTTGCAAAAAGCTATCAGCTAACAACGCAGCAACGCCCTCTTCAGTACCTACTTCATAGCGAACAGATTGGGTAATGATATTTTTAATCCCGCTATCTTCAATAGGATGCAGGTAGATAACATCGGCTTTGTTAGCTTTTGAAGCTGCATTGATCGCGTATTTTACGATAGGATTATCATCAGCTACCTTTGTGCCAAATAGGGTAATAAAATCACTCTTTTTCACGCTTTGCGTTGTTGCGCTGTAGAGTGATTTTCCAGATGTTTTTGCAAAGGCTTTTAAAAAGTTTTGATACAACCGTGCTTCTTCATTAAAAAGCTTAAAGCCAAGTTCCTGTTTTAATCGTTGCAAGATATGCGCTTCTTCATTTGTAATTATAGAGTTAAATCGGATCGCTTTATACTCATCAAACTTAGCAACAACTGCGTCAAATTGCGCCGGGTCTTTGTCTGTATCTTCATAAATATCATATCCAAACCGTCCGACGCCACAGAGGGATTTATGCTCATAATCATTACTCACACGGTAAATCTTTTGTGCATTGTTGCTTAAACTTCCCTCATGCTTTGTTTCATAATACAGTTCACAACCGCTACTACAGTGCGAACAGATTGCGGGGGTTTTTTGCAACTCCCACGCGTTGGTGTTGTATTTAAAGTTTTTGCTTGTAAGCGCGCCCACGGGACACACTGCCATACACTCGCCGCAACTACTACAATCATCACCGACAAACTCAATCTGTGATTTATAACCGCCTACTTTTACTTTTAAGTTGCTATCCCCCACAATCTCATTGCAGGTGCTCACGCACTTTTCACATACGATACACAAAGATGGGTCATACTGAATAAAGCCCCAATCTTGAACGGGCCTGTGCATATCTTTTGCACTAAATTCTTGTTTTGTAATTTCAAACTCTAACGTCTTATTTTGCAGATCACATTCACCGCTTTTATCGCATACGCCACACTCTAGGGGATGGTTTACGTTGTACATCTTCATAATGTTTTGTCGGTGCGTAAACAGTTCGTCTGAATGTGTACTCACTTCAATCCCCGCAACTACAGGTGTTGCACAGCTAAGCACAAATCCGTCGTTACCGGCAACTTCTACAACGCAGATTCTACATGATTCAATAGGCGTAACTTTACTTAAATAACACATTGTGGGAATATAGATACCGTTATCTCTTGCTGCTTGCAAGATAGTATCACCCTCTTTTGCCCTTACTCTCTGTCCATCAATCGTTAATTCAACCATATCACACCACCACCATAGAGATATAATAGCATCGCATACATCTATTGGCTTCTGCCATCGCCTGATCTTGGGTAAAACCGTAGTTTACCTCTTTATTATTATCTTTTCTCTCATCAACGCTTAGTACTTCACTTTTTTGACGCATCAACCCCGGCAGCCATCCGCTGACTTTTTCTTTTTTGTCATACACGCGAAGCTTTCGCAAGTGATCTTCCATGATCTCATCATCACTGAGCGTGGTCTGACCGCTATAGAGATAGCGACTAATCACAGAAGCGACTCTTTTAGCTTGCCCGACGGCATTTACAATGGTCATCGGACCGTATTCACAATCACCTGCGGCAAAAAGCCCCGGTTTATTGGTCATATAGGTTTTTCCGTCAGTTAATAGCGTATTCCAACTTGTCAATTCCACATCCCACTCTTTTGGAAGCAATCCTAGATCGGCTGCTTGCGATACTGCAGGAATGAGATAATCACACTCAAGTACAAAATCAGCTCCCTCGATCTTGTTAAGCGACGGTCTCCCGCCATCGGGGTTTGGCACAAGTTCAAATCGATTGATCTTTAACTCTTTAAGCGTGCCACTCTCATCTGCAATGATCTCTTCGATAGAGGAGTAAAAGATAAACTCTACCCCCTCCTCTACCGCTTCATGATACTCTTCATAGGTAGTATTATTGATAATAGTTTGCTCATCACGGCGATAGAGCATCACAACCTTTTTAGCATTGGCTCGAATAGAACAGCGCACAACATCCATCGAGGTGAATCCACCGCCAACGCACACAATCGTTTTACCCGTAAGATCCACGGGCGAGCCGATTTTGTATTTTTCCCACAGATTGATCTGGTCTAAAAAGTCAATAGCTCCCCAGTATCCGGGCATCTTTGGATCTTCGTTTTTTGCACGCACGGGTTTTGAAAGCCGTGTTCCAAAAGAAAGCAGTGTTGCGTCATACTCTGCATACAACTCTTTAAGGCGCGTATCATCGACCTTGTGATTAGTATAGATATCTACTGCTTCTAGCGATTGTACTAACTCGATATCAACATTGTATTTTTCAATAGGCATCCGATATTGCGGCACTCCAACGGCTACTTCACCGCCAAGAACGGGCAACTCTTCAAAAACATCTACCTTGATCCCCTCAAGTCCGAGATAGTACGCTGCGGTTAAGCCCGCAGGTCCTGCACCGACAATCGCTACTTTTTTACCGTCGTTTTTCAACTCTCCTACCTGCTCAGGATGCAGCCACTCTAAACCGTGATCGGTTTCATAATCAGCACCCAATCGCTTAAGCTCCATAATGGAGATCGGTTCATCAACATTAGCTCGCCGACACTCATCTTCACACGGATGCGGACAAACTCTACCGCAAGTATGTGCTAAAGGCATCGTTTGTCTTGTCGCTTGAAGCGTGTGCTCAAAGCGTAGATCCTTTACCCCTTCAATATATGCGGGAATATCAACGTGCGCAGGACATGCATCCATACATGGAGCGGTTACTTTTGAAATGTAGCTGATACTATCATCTGTGTAATACTTTGACGATGTTTGCGTTTTGATAAGCGCTTCAAATTCCTCTTTGTAATGCTCAAGCAGGTCTAAAATAGGATTGGGTACCGTTTTGCCTATTTCACACTTACTCGTACTTTGCATTGAGCGCGAAACCTCTTTGATATGTTCAATATCACTCATCGCACCTTCGCCGCGTGCTATCTTATCAAGCATATCATACAAAATTCTTCCGCCCCAACGTCCCGGAGCACACCGCCCGCAGGCTTCACTATACTCTTGATAGGTAGCAGCGTACTGTGTTGCCATCTTGACCACATCAACATCATCGCTAAATATCGCTAAACCGTCCCATCCGACAAAAGCTTTTGAATCTCTATTAGCTGCGTAAGTTTGAGGAAGTTTATATTGTGATTCCTTTTGCTCTTGCTCGGGCAAGTTTCGGTTATCGATAAACTCGCCACGCCAAGTAGAGAAAATAACTTTTGCCATTACGCTTTCCTTTTAACTACAATAGTCCAGTCAACTTCATTAAATTTGAGTGAATTTAACAGTTCATGGCCATGCTCTTTGACTACGTCGGCACTTTTTTGTACCGGTGAAAAGTCTCCCACTTCAAACATAAATATAACCACCTCTTGCGGGTTTGAAGCATCAAGGAGTTCTACCATTTTGTCATAAAAATCATCTTTTAAATGTCTTAAATCATACCGTTGCATCACTACTCCTATCTATCTATCTCACCAAATACGACATTTAAGTTACCTACTACCGTAACAACATCTGCTAAATAACACCCTACTAACACATCTTGTAATAATCCCGTATGGTAAAAACTCGGCGCTCTTACTTTAAGCTTATAGGGATAGGGTTCGCCTTTGGAATTGATATAAAACCCAAGCTCCCCTTTTGGAGACTCTGTAGGCACATATACTTCCCCCACAGGCGGTCGCATCCCCTGTGTTACAAGCACAAAATGCTGCATCAAAGAGTAGTTTTGCGTCATCATCTGCTCTTTAGGCGCTGAGATATACTGTGGCGAATGTGCCATAAGCTGCGTATCGCTTTCATGATACATAGGAATGAGTTGTTCTAATATTCTTTTACACTGGCGCATCTCTGCTAAGTGTAGTTTATACCGACCGTAACTGTCATTGGTATCTGTAACGGGAATATCAAAATCAAGCTCACTATACAGCTCATAGGGCTCTTCTTTTCTGATATCGTATCGTACACCTGCACCTCGAAGTGTCGGTCCCGTACAACCCCAGCTCAATGCTAGCTCTTCATCGATAATTCCGACATGTTCAAGACGCATCTTCCAGATTCTGTTTTCAGTTAGCAGGCTTTCATACATATCAATATTGTCTTCCCACTTATCAAGAAACTTTTGCAAATCCTCAAGCCACCCTTTTGGTAGATCAAGAGGTACTCCACCGATTCTTATTGCGCTGTGTGTAAGTCTTGAGCCGCAGTAATCTTCCATCAAATCCATTGCGTATTCACGCTCACGGAAGCAATATAAAAAGACACTCATCGCTCCCACATCAAGTGCATGTGTTGCAAGCCAAAATAGGTGTGAGATGATACGGTTAAGCTCAAGCAGCATCGTTCGGATCACTTGTGCACGTCTTGGAATCTTCCCATCGATGCCTAAAAGCTTTTCAACCGCTGCAGCAAACGCATAATTGTTAGCACTAGCAGCGATATAATCCATCCGGTCGGTTGTGGGCAAAAATTCGTTATAGATCATATTTTCACCCATCTTCTCCATACCTCTGTGCAGATACCCTACATCGGGATGCGCTTTAATTACTTTTTCACCGTCAAGCTCTAAGATCAATCTCATCTGACCGTGAGCAGAGGGGTGTTGCGGACCGAAGTTAACCACCATGTGATTATCTTCTCTTTCAAAGTTTATATTTTCAAAAAAAGGTTTTAATCTATTGGTTTGTTGCATAATCTACCTTCTTTCTACAATTTTAGAATTATCTGGATTGATCTTATCAATAAGCGGTACGCCGTCCTCTTCTTGGTACTGAATCGGTGTATCGGGTTCGCCCTGACTGATATCGGCATCATAGGGTACTTCATGCCCTAACCTTGCAAACCGCTGGGTATCGTACCTATCGATCTGCGCGGCATCACGGATCTCAGGTCCGATAATATCTCTTGCTTCTTTACCAAAGATCTTGTCCACTTCATACCATTTGGCAAACTCATCACCCTCTAACGGATAATCTTTTCGAAGCGGGTACCCGTGCCAATCATCAGGCATCAAGATTCGTTTCATGTATGGATGATTATTGATCGTCACCCCATACATATCAAACATTTCGCGCTCGCTCCAATCAGCACTTCTAAAAAGCGGCTCTACACTTGCAATAGCTTGATCTTGTTTGAGTCTACACTTAATGCGCACTCTTTTTCTCCCCTCAAGGCTTAGCATCTGATAAAAGATTTCAAACTCGTTACTTTCGCTTAAATAATCAAGCGCACTTACCTCAGTAAGCATCTTGTACCCTAGCTGCTCTTTAAAAAACTGCACAACGGCGTAATTATCTTTATTATCGATATTGACAACCCAAAAGTCTAACTCTACATAACTGTTTTTGATAGCAAATTTTTCCTGTAGCTGCACAAGGTCATTTGCAAATCGTTTGTCGCTTTTTGGATCAAATTTCGGTGTTTGCGGTGCAACCCAAAATCTGTCACTATAGTAAGATTTTTTTTGGACATCGTTTTTAGGAGTGTACTTTCTCATTATACAACCCTTCTTTTTGTGTTTTTGTTCATATCAGCCGATTCACTTCGAATCTTTCTTTGTAGCATCATCACTGCATACTGAAGTGTCTCCGGTCTTGGAGCACATCCGGGGAGATAGATATCAACAGGAATCACTCGATCAGCTCCTTGTACCGTAGCATAGGTATTAAACATACCGCCGGTATTAGCACAGCTTCCCATACTAATGACCCACTTAGGATCAGGCATCTGGTCATAGAGTCTTCGCAAAAACTCGGCGTGTTTTTTTGTCAGTGTTCCTGCGATTACAAGCACGTCACTTTGTCTTGGACTTGCACGAAAGATCGTTCCAAATCGGTCAAAGTCATACCGACTTGCCCCCGTTGCCATCATCTCGATTGCGCAGCACGCCAACCCGTACGTCATCGGCCAAAGTGAATTACTTCGACCCCAGTTTACAATCTTATCAACGGTAGTGAGTGCAACGGGAAGTCCGCCGCTTGCACTGTAATCTACTTTATGCTCTGCCATTCCAACGCTCCTTTTCTCCACTCATATACAAATCCAATCGTTAGTAGCAACAAGAAAAACATCATCGCTACAAATCCAAACCATCCAAGGGCTGCTACATTCAGTGCCCACGGAAACATGAAAATAATCTCCACATCAAACAAAATAAACAAAAGTGCAAGCATATAAAATTGAGTCGAAATCTTATTTGGTTGCTTGTTTGGCTCAGGACCACACTCATAGATTGAGAGTTTTAACTTCTCTGTATCTTTTCTTGAGAGTTTTCGACTTACCAATCGCTGCAAAAACAGTGTTGCCGGAAAAGCAACAAAGGTTAGCATGAAAAGTACAAAAACACCAAAATACGGATTTGCCATCTCCATATGTGTCATATTTTCCCCTTTTTGAAGGCACTCGTGCCATTTTTAGACAATTAGTTAATAGTACCGCAAAGCTTTATTAAATATGATTATATAGTAAAAATGATTTGATTTTGATTGGTTAGCTGTTTAAAAATGAAACATATTTG
>JBNJHJ010000092.1:0-7080 GCA_051748365.1 Campylobacterota bacterium | reverse complement strand
TATTTTAGGGGGTTAAATTGAAGTGGCTCCGGCACCTGGATTCGAACCAGGGACCAAATGATTAACAGTCATCTACTCTACCGCTGAGCTATGCCGGAATGTGTGTCTTAAAAGATGGCGAAATTATAGTTAAAAATTATTGCATTGTCAAGAGTTTTTCGTGTTTTTGTCAAAAATATATCTTTCAAGGATTATTTTTGCCGCGATTGAGTCTATCTTACCGTCCTTTTTATGTTTAAACACCCCTTTGCTCTGCTCTTTTGCTTCATAACTTGAACCGTACTCATCAAAAAACTCCATACCCCCCTCAAAATCCAGCAGCGACACGAAGTGTCTTATACGCCGCTGCATCTGCTTGCTGCTACTGCCCTCTTGCGGCAAGCCTACGATGAGTGTATCTATCTGCCACTGCTTCAAAAAGCTATCCACATCACGCGCAGCTTGCTCTCTATTTTTGCGCATGATCGCATCTTGAGGTAGTACGATTGTGCCATCAAGCGATATCGCAACTCCTATTCGCTTTAAACCCACATCGATGCACGCTAGATTCATAATACGTAGATCCTTCCCTCTTTGACGCCTATCTTGCCGCTAAGTTCATACTCAAATATCTTGTCACCAAACTTTGCTACCGCTTCTTCATAAGTTGGCATTGTTTTTGCATATTCTAGCACGCTATCACCGTCTGTGCTACTCTCAAGAACACCAAATCGATCACAAAACTGCTCTATATCATAGATCATTTCTGCACTCCCATCCATAGCAAGACTATTAGTCCCCTCACTGTCGCCGATTCTATGAGGCAGCGCAAAAAGTGGCTTTTGCAGCTTCTTTGCAAGTTTTGCACTCACCATCGACCCGCTTTTGGCATCGGCTTGGGTTACCACTACTGCATCAGCTAGTGCCACTACGATCTCGTTGCGTTTTGGAAAGCTCCAATTGCGGGCTTTAAACCCCTCTTCATAAGCACTTAGCACCAACCCCTCATCTTCTATAGATTTTATAAGTCCTTCATTGACTTTAGGGTAGCGAATATCTAGCCCGTTTGCCATCACCGCGATCGTATTTGCAGCCCCCGCTCCATTGTGTGCCATCGCATCGATTCCCATTGCCCCGCCGCTAATGACGGCAACGCCGCGTTTTGCCAAAGCATTTGCAAGTTGATACGTTATCTGTTTGGAGTATTGGTTTGCTTTGCGGCTGCCGACAATGGCAACGCAGGGTTTGGTTAAAAGCTTTGTATTGCCGATGTAGTAGAGATTTTTTGGAGGCGAAGAGAGTGCTTTAAGTTTATCAATAACAAAGCCTACCTCTTTAATAGCCATTATTTACCGTTAAGCCTTGCAATATACTCATCCACATACACAACATCGATACCGTCAAAAAGCCCGTTGGCATCTTGCAGTGTCTGGAGTGTTATGGCGTGCGGATGCCCAATCGCCATCGCGCTGCCGTATTTTTTAGCAATTGCTACGACCTCTTTTATCTGTCCGTTAATGTATGCACTATCAAGTTCATTATCCAAAAACACATCACGACGCAAATACTCTTTACTGTTTTGATGCATCACCTTCTCTACCGTTGTTTTTGGTGTCGTGCGGCTATCTATAAAGGTAAAGTTATGCTTATCAAGCGATCTATATAGCCGCTTGACCGCATCTTCATCTTCGGTATAAGCACTGCCTGTGTGGTTATTGATATAGATTGCACCGGGAAACCAACGGCGTACTTGCGTGATATAGCTATCTATCTGCGTTTGCGTCCACTCTCTTGTAAGGGTTTGCGGCAGTGCATATTTGGGATGGCTCTTTGCTTCCATCGGCAAATGCACCATATATTTTTTACTCTCCCTTGCAAGTTTTGGCGTAGTGCCAAAATCCTTTGCAGGCGGAAAAATTGAGGGAGTGACGGCGATATTCATACTCTCTATCTTTTTGAGTTGGTGTTCATACGCTACATCATCGATAATGATCGCGATAAAGGGTCTATCTACATCGATCTTTTTCGGTGGCGGCGGGGGCTCTTCTATCTTGCCGTAATCGCCCGTTTCAGTTAATAGATTGATGATCACATCTTGCTTTTTCACGCTTACTTTTGAACCGTTTTCAAGCTTTGCAAGCCGTGCACGCAACGCATCAAGCTCCTCTTGTGCCGTTTGCAGTTTTTTTTCTACCTGCTCTTTTGGCGCGGGTTCTACATTAGTTGCACCGATTTCATAACCAAGCCATCCGCTTACAAAGCCTACTAGGGTTACAATGGATAAAATCACAACAGCAAATAGCACATTTTTGTGCCATCTGTTGTTGGATCTTTTTTTGGTCTGTTTTGTTCGTTTTTTTGTCATATGCAATAACTAACAGCGCCGCAAAAGCGGCACGTGATTAGTTTGTATCCTTATCTACAATCTTGTTTTGCGCAATCCACGGCATCATTTTTCGCAGTTTGTTTCCTGTTTGGTTGATCAATGAAGCTTCGGTGAGTTTTCTCTCCGCTTTCATTCTAGGGTATCCTGCTTGTCCTTCAAGTACAAAATCTTTAGCAAATTTACCGTTTTGAATCTCGGTTAAGATATCTTTCATCGCTTTTTTAGACTCTTCGTTGATCACTCTTGGTCCGCTTACGTAGTCTCCGTACTCAGCCGTGTTTGAAATAGAGTATCGCATATCCGCAATCCCGCCTTGATACATAAGATCAACGATCAGTTTCAACTCATGCAAACACTCAAAATACGCCATTTCAGGAGCGTATCCCGCTTCTGTCAAGGTTTCAAACCCTGCTTGAACAAGTGCCGTTGCCCCACCGCAAAGTACTGCTTGCTCTCCAAAAAGATCTGTTTCTGTTTCATCTTTGAATGTTGTCTCAATGATCCCTGTTCTACCGCCGCCGATTGCACTTGCGTAGCTCAGTGCCAACTCTTTGGTTTTACCGCTTGGGTCTTGGTGGATAGCGATAAGGTCAGGAATCCCGCCGCCGTTTACAAATTCGCTTCTTACCGTGTGCCCCGGAGCTTTTGGAGCTACCATCATTACGTTGATGTTAGATGCAGGCGTTACTTGATCATAGTGGATATTAAATCCGTGACCAAATGCGATCGTTGCACCCTCTTTGAGGTTTGGAGCGATCTCATTTGCATAGATTGAAGCTTGATTTTCATCAGGCAAAAGGATCATTACTACATCAGCTTTTGCACTTGCCTCAGCTACGGTCAATACTTCAAACCCTTTGGCTTCAGCTTTTGCCCAGCTACCACCGCCACGTCTTAATCCAACACACACTTCTACACCGCTATCTCGTAAGTTTTCAGCGTGTGCGTGTCCTTGGCTTCCAAAACCGATCATCGCAACTTTTTTGCCTTTGATGATGCTTAAATCACAATCTTTATCATAATATACATTCAATGCCATCTAGTGTCCCTTAAATAAAATTTTGAGAGATTATATCAAACTTTGTGTTATAATAGTTTTAAATACTATCAAAAAAGGCAGGGATAATCGTGATACCTTTAGCTATACAATTGCAAGATTCAGCACTTTTGAGTGATATAGAAAAAGAGGATATGCCCCTTGTACAAACATTGCGGCAACTTGATGCCGTAGAAGAAGATGACAATTACATCAGTTTAAAATCAAATTTTCGTATCGGGCAACTGTTTGAGCTCAAAGAAGGCGGCGCGTATCTGGTTTCCCAAGAGATAACCCATACCGATCTGTTTATCGAACCCCACAACCTCAACGACGCAAGACACGGTGATATTGTGGTAGCTAAAAAGCTCCTTGCCAAAAGAGGACGCCCAAGTGCTAAAGTGATGGTGGTGCTTAAGCACAACTCGCTTTTGAGCGTAGCGTATAAAAAAGAGGGCAAGATTGTCAGCATCAAAACCGAACTGCCGCTTGATTTTAGTGCCCATATCAATGAGGGCGAAGTGATCAAAATCAAAGCAGATAAACAGTATGAACTGCTAGGGCATATCGATGATGCTAAAGTCGATGAAAAGATCTCTTTAGCACTGTATGACAAGGTAGAAGCGTTTGATGAGTTTGCTACTAAACAAGCTAGCAGCTACGGCGATAGCGTAGATGGATCGATGTATAGCGACCGTGTTGATCTAAGAGAACTGCCCTTTTGTACCATTGACCCGGTGACGGCAAAAGATTTTGATGATGCAATCTATTATGATGTGCATCAAAACGTATTGTATGTAGCAATTGCCGATGTGAGCCACTATGTAAATTATTATGACGCGATCGATCAAGAAGCTAAAAAAAGAGGCTTTACGATCTATCTGCCGCACAAATCGATCCCGATGCTGCCGCGAATCTTGAGTGAAAATCTCTGTTCACTTAATCCACATGAAGACCGCCTAGCCTTTGTGGCAAAGTTAACGCTTGATAGAGATTATAACCCCATGAAAGAGGAGTTTTTTGAAGCGCTGATCCATTCAAAAAGGCGTTTTGATTATGAGCAGATTGATCGGATGCTAGAGGACAAAAGTTTTGAAAAACCGCTTGATTTTTTGCCAAAGCTGTATAAAATAACACAGATTCTGCGCCAGCGAAGGCTCAAAAAAGGGTTTGACTTTGCCACCGAAGAGTTGGAGCTGCACCTTGATAGTGAGCAAAACTTAGAAAAAACCACTATTGAAAGTTCTACGCCGTCGCACTCATTGATTGAAGAGTGTATGCTGCTAGCAAATATCGCTTCTTCAAAGGTCAATGAAACCTCTATCTATAGAGTGCATGATAAACCTAATCTCAAAAAACTCGAAGAGCTTTTGAATGAACTTGCCACGGTGGGCATCTTTGTGGATGAGTATGAAGATAGTATAGATCTAATCACGAAAATTCAAGCGCAAGCCAAAGACGCGGGTATTGCAAAGCAGGTTGATGAGATGCTTATTAAAAGCCTCAAACAAGCAAGCTACAGTAGTGAAAATATCGGGCACTTTGGATTGGGATTTGAGAGTTATTCGCACTTTACATCGCCTATTAGAAGGTATTCCGATCTTATTTTGCACCGCCTTATCAAAGCAAAACTGATCGATGATACAAAAGAGCTTGGATATCTCACACGAAATCTCAAACCCCTGTGTGCACGGGTAAGCAACCTTGAAAGAGAAGCGACAAAAGTACAAAGAGATTATGAACAGCGAAAATTTGCACGCTGGGCAAAAGCCCATGTGGGAGAGCTTTTTAGTGCAAGCGTGCATGAGCTTGATGAAGAGGTCGCAACGGTGAGCTTAGATTGCAACAAAGTTGACGTGAAAGTGCGCAATGACGAGTTTTCGCTTCTTGATCGCTTTGACGTTAAGATCACGGATGTAAATATCGCTACATGCACCATCATGGGAGAGGTTGTTGGATAAAAAGATTTTGCAAACCCCCTACGGCGAAATCTGCTACTGCATAACAAAAAAGCCGCAAAACAAGCACACCTACCTGCGCGTCAAAGAAGACTATGTCGATATCAAAACAAACCGCTACACAACACAGCGGTTTGTAACGCAGCTGCTGCTTAAAAATGCAAAGACTATCACGGCAAGATTGCAGATAAAAAAGGGGTATTTTCTGTTTGGCAAAGCAGTAGAAAAACCTGTAGATGTGGCAAAATTTTATAAACAAAAAGCGCAAGAGTATCTACCAAAGCGCGTGCATGCCTTAGCCAAGCAAACAAGATTGCAGCCCACGGCGATCAAGATCACACAAGCAAAAACTAGATGGGGCAGCTGCAGCCATAAAAACAGTATCAATCTAAGCTGCTTTTTACTCAAGCTTCCCCATGAAGTGATCGACTACGTCATCATCCACGAACTGTGTCATATCGTGCACAAAAACCACAAAAGAGAGTTTTGGCAAGAAGTGGCAAAGCATTGCAAGAGTTATAAAAAAATGGTTGCGGTTTTAAGGGAGTATGAACAAAAAGCGTATTGATAACCGGAGTTTCATACTCTTTTAAGGAAATATAAAATTTTGCATTGTAATAATTTTTGTGCGCTACATGCAAAACTTTTTATCAATAAAAATCTCAAAAAGAAAACGATCCTTTCCCTGTGCAGCTTGGCTGTATGAATACACCACACTGCCTCCCTTTTCATAAAACAGATCCCAAGTGGGCATGCCGCACATTTCATGACGTAGCTGACGTGTCATTTTATGTTTTTCATCTTCAAGAGCATCAGTATTGACAAATAGTTCACTCAGCATGCTTGAGGATAGTTCACGGTAAAAATACACCGTCGTATTCTCAACTTCCGTTCCCGTATGTTTTGTGATAGGATCGATATCTTGAGGTGTCGCATTAGCATTTGCTAGATAGGTCGCCATTTGAGCAGTGTGCATCGTATCATACAAAGCCATTCTCTCATCAAAATCATTTTTTGAATCAGCATACACACTATAAACCAAAAACACCGTAGCGATGACGACTATACTAACAATAGCGATATTTTTGCCGCTGCTCTCTATAACATTTTGCGTATCTTTAAAAGCTTGTTTTTCATGTTGTGTCTTTGATGCATCATCAATATGTTTTTTAGCATATTGCAGCATTTTATAATACGCATATGTACCAAAAGCCCCGAGCACAAACAAAAAAACACCGCTAAGAATACTCAGCATCCCCTCAAGATAGATGAAAACGATAATGGAAAAACCCATCAACAAAACCATCACGACCAATCCCGCAATAATCATAAAACGGGGAATATTTTTTGCAGTACTTTCCCAGCCGTTTGACATTGTTAGCTTTGTTGTCGTCACTACAAGCCCATGCGTTACAGCAGTGATCTTTTGGTAATACCACAAAACCAATGACAATACCATAGCCGTAAAGATCACTGCCGTATCAAAAAACTCCATCTGCATAAATATAATGACAAACTGCATAAGAAATATCATTATAAAAGTAACGATGTAGTATTGAATGATAAAATCGATAATTTTGTCTTTTGTTTCTAAGCTATCGACGATCACCCCTTTACCCAGAACTCCCCACGGATAGAACAGGGTATTGCCCTTGTCGTCTTCTTTAAACAGTGCTTGAGCTAACGCATAAAAATAGTTCATCCAATCCCCCTCTCACACT
>JBNJHJ010000091.1:0-7090 GCA_051748365.1 Campylobacterota bacterium | reverse complement strand
TAAGAGATCAAACGCACAAAGATATTATAAATATCCGTGCAAGCTATTATGACGAGATTGTCAAAATAGTACAGTATCTCCACACACAAAAAGGGGTGACAAAGTTTGCCGTTTTTTATCAAAACGATGCATACGGCTATGAAGGCTACATCTCTTTGCTACAGATTCTAGATCAAAAAGGTCTTGCCCTAGCTGCTGAGGGGACATACAAAAGGAACTCCCTATCAATAAACCACGCCTTCAATGAACTCAAAAAAAGCGATGCACAAGCCGTTATCATGATCGGGGCGAGCTTGAGTACTACATACTTTTTGCAGCGTGCACAAAAACAGAGTGCTTTTAACGATACCACCTTTGCAACCGTTTCCTTTTCCAACGCCAATGCAATAGTCAAACGCTTAGAAAGTTATAACAATATCATCTTTTCACAAGTGGTTCCAAGTTATAACGACACATCCATAGATATAGTAAAGCAGTACCGAAAAATATATGGTGCCCGCTGCAAAGACTGTGAGTACGGATTTATCAGTTTTGAAGCCTTTATCGCAGCCAAATTGATCGTGCAAACACTTTCAAAGCTACCGTCAATTCAAAGTACCTCCTTTGTCGATAGCTTAAAAAAAGAGGTGGCAAAACAAAAATATTTAAATAGTGTCTATCTCTTTGAGTACAGCGGTGAGAAGTTTATAAAGATTGATCATGAGTAGATTATTTCAAGCGTTTCATAGGCTCAATCTCGGGCACAAAACTAACTTTTTAATCTTCATCATTACCGGCGGTATGATCAGTATTATTATCCTTTCACAGATCTCAACCTACGCGATCAAAAGTGACTTTGAAAGACTGTTTGAAAATCGAACAAAACCCCTTGTCGATCTTGAAAATTTAAAAGATAATTATGAGATCAATATTAAAGATACGCTACTTGATCTTCAAGAGAAAAAGATAGAACCCAAAGATGCCAAAGAGGTGCTACTTTTAGCAAAAGATCTTAATGAAAACTATTGGAAGAGTTATAAACAAGCCAAAAAAGAGGCGGAAAAAAACTTTTTTACTTCACTATTAAAAAATCTTTTTATCCAAACAAAACAGAACCAAACCGATACACTGCTATTTGTCGCACTCATGGAAAACATTCAAAAGCACCAAGAAAAGATCAATCTGCATCTGGAAAATTTCAAACAGCTAGAGGTTGCTCCTATTATCGACGAGGCTGATGCCATTAAAACCTATATTACGAGTTTAATCAACCATGATTTAAAAATCATTATTGCCGAAAAACAGAGCACCGATAAACTGTTTGATCTTCTTTTTTTCTTTTCGATCGTATCGATCATAATCGTTTTTATCTTTTCAATACTCCTTTCAATCTTAATTTTAAACCATTTTAAATCGCTGCATAAAGTGCTAGAACATAGAGTAGAAAACAAAACAAAAGAGTTACGAAAACTGAATGAATCACTTGAAAAGAAAATACAAAAAGAGGTTAGCAACAGTAGAAAAAAAGATTTTGTTATGTTTCAACAAGCAAAGCTTGCTTCAATGGGAGAGATGCTACAAAATATTGCACACCAGTGGAGACAGCCCCTTGGAAGCTTGACCATGATCATACAAAGTTTTCAAACAAAGATGCAATTTAGCAAACTTACCCCCGAATTTGTCGATGCAAAAGTTCATGACGCGCTTTTACTTGCAGACAATATGTCCCATACCCTCGAGGATTTTCGCAACTTTTTTAGCCCCGAAAGAACAAAAAGCAGCTTTTTTGTTAAGGAGTGTTTAGAACACTCCTTTGAACTGAGCAAATACCAACTTGAAAAGGAGCAGATAGCCTATAGCATTAGCATCAAAGACGATGTACGAATCACCTCGTATTACAACGAACTCTCCCACGTATTTTTAAACCTTATCAATAATAGTATTGATGTATTTAGATCTAAAGAGTGTTTTGAAAAGAAGTTAATTAAGATCTCTGTTAAAAAGGGCAACGACAAAGTTTATATCCATTTTAGCGATAACGGCGGCGGTATTGATACCAAGATCATAGACAAAATCTTTGAGCCTTACTTTACGACAAAATATAAAAGTGCCGGTACCGGGATAGGATTATACATGTCTAAACAGATCATCCAAAAGCATATGAACGGTGATATCTGGGTCAAAAATATCCCTAATAATCTCAGCGACTGCAAAGGATGCAAAGTCGCACTCTTTACCATAGCACTGCCGCTTTGATATAATATCACTTCAAAAGGAGCCTTCAATGGATAAACTACGTGATCTTAATATTTTAAAAAACTTTAATATTTTATATCTTGAAGATGATACGGATCTGCGAACACACACTCAAGACGTATTGGTAGATTTTGTCAATAACATCTATGCCGTTGCCGATTCAAACAGTGCTTATGAGATCGTTCAAACGCAAAGAGTAGATGCTATCATTTCAGATATCTTGCTTGAAGAAGAAAACGGTATCGATTTTTTACGCCGCCTTAAGGAAGAAAAGATAGAGATTCCCTCTATCGTAACGACAGCGTATACCGATACGGATTACTTGCTTGATGCAATACGACTCAAAGTAGAAAACTACATCGTAAAACCTATCAATATAAAAGAACTGTTAAACTCGCTTTATGATATTTTATATCCAAGAGTGCGAGAAAATGAGTTAAGAAAGCAAAACAACATTATTAAAACCATCTCTTTAGTAACCGACAATAAACAGGTTGATGTGATTAAACTAATTATGAATAATCTCGATACCCGCGGATGCTTTATCTCCTCCTACCAAGAGATCATGGATCAGATCAACATTTCAAAGCCCACTTTAATTAAACTTTTCAAACAGTTACTTGATGAAAAGATTTTGACAAAAATAGACCATAAAACCTATAAATTCAACCAACACAATCTTGATGCGACAACGTTAGTGTAACAGTTTCATCAACGTTTGGCGTTTTGTTTCATCTTTGCGCACACACCCTACCTCAAAAGCCTTTTTATCGCCGACAAATACAAGGCGCCCCTTTGCTCGCGTCATCATCGTATAGAGCAGCTTATTATTAAGCATCACATAGTGACTCATTGTCAGCGGTATCACCGTGTTTTGATACTCGCTACCTTGGCTTTTATGCCCACTAATTGCATAGGCTAGATCCACTGCCCCGCTTGCAAAATCGCTTTTGCCGTAGTATACATAGTATTTTTCGTTTGGATAGTAGATCAGTATCTCATCGGCTTTGTTATCGATATACTCAATCATCCCGATCTGTCCGTTAAATACCCGCACCTCTTTTGTGTCTTTAGCATCTAAATCTATCTCATGTTCAAGTATCGCATCCATATTTTTATTTTTCAGGTGGATCACTTTATCACCGAGTTTAAAAATCTTATCCTGTACCGTTATCTGAGCGGTTTTATTTGGCAGCAGCACCTGCTGTATCTGTTTATTGAGATTTTTTGTTCCAAGAGGGGTCTCTTTCATCGGTGTGACAATTTGAAAATGCGTCAATGCCGCCCATTTATCTTTTTGCAGCAACTGCTGTATCTCATCGGCAAAACGAAGCGCTATCTTTTTGATATACTCTACGGTGTTTTCTTGACACACCTGCGTATCCATCCCCTCTTGACATCTTGATATAAAATAAAAATCGCTAAACTCACCCTCATACCCAAGAGGCACCTTGCCAAAGCGCACCTCTTGCGCGTAATGCTTAATCACCGCATCCTCTTTTTGGCGGTAGATCGTATCAAGAGTGATATTTTGGATAAGTTCAAAACTCACCGCATCGCTAAAGATTTCTGCAGCCCCCACCGGCGGCAGCTGTGCAGGGTCTCCAAGCAATATCAAAGTCGTATTGTCAAAATCAATTGCTTGCAACAGTGAATAAAAGATCGTGATATCTACCATCGACGCTTCATCGACAAGGACGACTTTGTGTTCGATAGGTTTGTCTTTATTTTTTAAGAACCCGCCGCTTTGATTATCATATCCAAGCAGGGAGTGGATCGTCATCGAAGCAAATCCCGATTGCTTTTTGATTCTATTTGCCGCTACTCCCGAAAGTGCGCAACAGATTATTGCACCCTTGCCGTGTTTTTTCTCAAAGAGTTTTAAAATCGCTTTAGAAACAGTCGTTTTCCCCGTCCCTGCATACCCCGTGATCGCAAAAAGGTTTGCGCCGCTACAAGCTAGCTCAATCGCTTCTTTTTGTTTTTTGCCCAGTAAAACTCCCTCATCGTTTTCATAGGTTTTCATAAACTGATCAAGAGTTGCCGTTAGGGGTGTCTTTTTCACCTCTTTGTTGTGCTTAAAAATCTCGATGATAGCACTTTCCATCTTTTCGTATTTGGGCAAAGAGATAAACGCATCTACTACACTGACCTGCCCTGTTGTGCGCATCTGCAAAAGCAACTCTTCAAAAAGATCATCCTCAAGTTCAAAGGCATCGACAACATAACTTTGCTCTTGCATGATAGCAAAAAGACTGTTTTTGTCTATCAGCGTATGCCCCTTTGCGATCATATAATTTTGCAAGCAGTAGATAAGACACGCTTTAAGGCGGCTCATCGATCCCGCACTCTCTCCCATCGCTCTTGCTACGCTGTCGGCTTTTTTAAATCCTATCCCCTTTACCGAAGCGATCGCATAGGGGTTTTGTTTGATAATAGCAATACTTTGCTCTCCTAAGCCTTCATACACTTTCAGCAAGATAGCATTAGTCACGCCATATGGCTGCAAAAACTCCCATAGAGTACGCAAAGCACGTTTTTCTTCCCATCCCTGCACTATCTTTTCAAACCGCTTTTTACCGATCCCCTCTATCTGCATTAATTTTGAAGGTGTTTTTGACAAAATCTGTTCAAACTCCAAGGTTGAATCAGCAAGCTTGCATATATTTTGCGAAACCTTTTCCCCCAATCCCACGACTTGATGCAAAAAATAAAACAGTTCGTTATCCACACTCGCAAACTCATAACTATCAAAACAAAACGTGTCTCCGAATTTTGTTTTTTGCATAGTGCCGCTAAGGATCAGTGTTTCATTGAGTAGCATCTCAATACTATCGATAATATCGCCTTTGGCACTAAAGCCATCAGCGGTTGCAAAAATTGCAAAAGTCTCGTTTTGATAAATCTTTTTTGTAAATTTCGTTTGGATAGATTCCATTAAAAAGCGGGCAAAAGCAAACCCAAAGAGTTACTTTTGCTTCTTTCTAAAGAGGTGGTAATTTTCAAGTTCTAACTGCTCTTCGACATAATCGCCTACACACCCTGAACAATCAGTCCAGATGCCTGAAGGCAAACGAACCTCTAACTTCTTCTTTTCACGGAGTTTAATGATTTTTTTTGGAGTCAATACCTTTGTCACCGGAGCAAAATCAACCTTTGTTAGATCGATATCTTTTTTATAAAATAATGTTTGCTCTTTAAACCGCCCCCATCCCGGAACACCGTCTTCATCATAAGGCACTTCATACCCGTTTTTAAACGTTACCATCATCTTGTAATAACTATCTTTAAAAACTTCATTAACCTTGCCTGCACCAAAGACTAATCCAAAAACTTTATCACCCTTTTTTACTTTAGAAAAATACGCCATCTATTCTCCCCTCTTTTTCTTAATATTGTATCATATTTTTAAAAAAGATCCGCGTGTCCAAAATAGATACCGACCTCTTTGTCTTTGAGCATGCTTAAGAGTAACTCTTTGACTTTGAGTTTTGTTTCATAATCAAAATAGATCAGCATATTGCGTGAAAAGATATAATCAAACTTTCCAAGCATTTTAAACTCGCTGTTGAAAATATTGACCGTTTTAAAAGTGATTCTATCTTTAATCGCTTCATCGACACAATATATATTGTTTTCTTTTTGGTAAAAGTATTTTTGCTTCACATCTTCTTGGAGTTTACGCAAACTTTTCCCGCGAAAGCATCCTTTGCTAGCAAAATCAACGGCAAACTTATTGATATCGATCGCTACGATCTCAAACTGTGAAAGTTCTACGCCCGCATCAAGCAAGATCATAGCGATCGTATAGGGCTCTTCTCCCGTTGAACAGGGGGCTGAGAGGATTCTAACGCTTTTTCCCGATTCTTTGACGGCTTTTGCCATCTGCTGAATCTGCACGATTTCACGGTAAAAGTAGGTTTCATTTGTTGTCAGCACGTCGATCAATTTTTCTTTTAACTCGCTATTTCTACTTTGCATTATCTTGATACATTGCGCAATAGATTCCACCCCGTTATTTTTAGCAAAGTTGACCACTTTATTTTGAAAAATCGATTTTTTTTGATCAAACTCAATCCCGGTTTCTTCCTTAAACGCTTCCATCAAACGGTCAGTATTTTCAAAATCTTCAATTTGAATCTCTTTTGGTTCCACCTTTTTAACTATAGGGTCTTTTTTTCTAAAAAAATTAAACATCAGCTTCCAAACTCCAATACTGTTTCAATAATCTCATCAAGAGATTGTTCCTGTGCTTGCGGATTTAACTCTTTTGCCCGAAGCGGCATACCGTTTACTATAGCACTTTGTGCACTTTCCACCACTGCTTTACCGCCATTTTGCACGATTGCTTGCATCCCCAAAGCACCATCGGCTCCAATTCCGGTAAGTATTATAGACAAAACTTCTATTTTTTGCGCTAAAGTCGCCACACTTTGAAAAAAGTTATTGATGCTAGGATTATAATCATACATTTGACACTCTTTGGAAGCAAATATTTCGCCTCTTGCAAACTCAAGCTTACAGATGCTTGAGCACACGTAAACCCTGTTTGCCTGCAACCGTTCATCCTCGGCAAGTGCTCGCACTTCAAGTGCGCAAACGCTATCAAGCCGCTTTACAAAGCTGGGGATATACTGATTGTCCATATGCTGTGCAATCACCACCGCAGCTTCGTAACTACCGGGCAAAGATTTTATTATCTTTTCTATATGTTTAGGACCCCCCGTTGAAGCCCCTATTACTACCATCTTATTCAGTTTTAAACACCTCTAATTTATTGTTCAGCTCATCAGTCATTGAGTTTAAATGATCCGCTGCTGCTGCGATCTCTTCGACACTTCGTGCATTATTTGAA
>JBNJHJ010000090.1:0-7177 GCA_051748365.1 Campylobacterota bacterium | reverse complement strand
ACAAGAGGGTATAAACTACCAAGACGTATTAAATGATTTGATCAATACTCAGAGTTTAGATGCCGTCTATGAAAAGGTTGTTCAAAACATCAAAGCTATCACTTCTTATGATAGAGTGATGCTGTATAAGTTTGACAAAGAGTACAACGGACAAGTCATTAGTGAAGCAAAAGAGGATGATTTGCAATCTTATCTGCATCTGCATTACCCCTCTACGGATATACCGCCCCAAGCACGGCAACTGTATTTGAAAAATCCTATAAGAATCATACAAAGTGTTGACTATGAAGCTGCAGGTATTCAAAGCATCACCAAAGACCCTATTGATATGAGTTTGAGTTTTTTACGAAGCGTGTCGCCGATCCATCTTCAGTATATGAAAAACATGGGCGTGTATGCATCGATGACTATCTCTATCATCATCGATAATAAACTTTGGGGTTTAATCGCTTGTCACCACCGCAAAGAGTTTTTTCCGAATTTGCAAACAATGAAACTTTGTGAAGATATCGCACAGAGTGTGGGGTCTTTGATCGATATCTACCAAAAGAAAGAGTATGAAAGTGCTAAAAGCAGGTTTTTAGCAACAATAGATACGATAGTGACGATTTTGAAACAGAAGATGACCACACAAGATATCAATGATTTTATTTTTGATAATCTAGAAATGTTCAAACCGCTTTTTCACGCTGACGGAGTGGTTTTTGTTACTGCCAAAAAGATTGAAAGCTGCTGTGTTTCTTTACAACCCGATGAGCTTGAAGTGTTGGTACAAACATTGACTGCTTTTGACTTTGAGCAAAGTTTTTATACCGACTCCCTTGCCGATCATTGTCAAATAGATGAGGTTATTTTAAAAAAGTGCGCCGGAATACTTATTGTACGGCTGCCTATTGTCACGGATTCTTTTATGATCTTTACTAAAAGCGAAGAGATTGAAAAGATAGACTGGGGCGGAGACCCTGCAAAAGCGGGACAGAGTTTGAATCCTCGTAAATCATTTGAAAAGTATTCACAAACCATCACAAACAAAGCGCTACCGTGGAGTGAAAATATTGATAAAAAGTTGCATATCTTTCATCAGAAAATAGAAGATCTTTTTGTGCAGCATCGATCGTACAAAACACTCAAAGTCCAAGAAGATTTGATTTTGTCTCTTGAAAAACAAAAGATAAAAAACTACAATCAACTCATTGAGATGCTTGTAACGATGATCGAACAACGGGATGCATATACGGCCGGGCATACGCAGCGAGTGGCGTATTATTGTAAACTGATTGCCCAAAAAATGGGCTTTAAAAAGCGTGATGTTGCCCTGATAGAACAAGCTGCAAAGCTTCATGATATCGGTAAAATTAGTATCCCCGATTCTATTTTGCTCAAACCCGGAAGGTTAAATAGTAACGAGTATCATCTGATTAAGCAGCACTTAGATGTTGGATACAGTATCTTAAACAAGATCGATTCCTACAAAGAGATAGCGCAGATAATGGCATGTCATCATGAAAAGTATGACGGTAGCGGCTATCCCGAGGGCAAAAAGGCAGAAGAGATACCGCTTTTAAGTCATATCATGATCGTTGCGGATGCTCTTGATGCGATGACGACAAATAGAATTTATCAAAGTAGAAAAAGTTTAGAAGAAGCGGTAGAAGAGATCGAAGTGTTGCAAGGAGTTTGGTACCATCCCGAGGTAGTGGCAAGTTTGAAAGCTTTGTATGACGAGGGATTAGAACTTTCTTGCGATACGTCGCAACTGCCGTTGACAAGTATGGAGTATGAACGGTTTTCTTACTTTTTTAAAGATCCCTTGACATCGTTTTTTAATGAATCTTATTTGTGGCTCGTACTGCATGAAAGTTTGCCGCACAAAAAGTTACGAGAGTATGTGCTTATTGAAACAAAAGGGGTTACAAAATATAATAAAGCGTATGGTTGGCAAAAGGGGAGTCAGCTTATCGGCAATGTGGCAAAGCATATACAAAAGCAAGCAGAATTTGGAGAGTTTTTTCGAGTTTTCGGTGATGATTTCATAGTCGGATTTGAAACTCCAAACGGAAAAGATAAATTTTTGAATGAATGGCAAGATTACTCTATGGAGGGTGTTTACACCAAGATGCAACAGATTCCAAAAGATGCCGTTATCGCTACGATGAATACGTTTTGGTAATCTAGCTTTTTAAACACCGCTTTGGTGGTGGTTTTAAGTTTTATTGTTGTATTATTTCTCAGTACAAAACTCTTTAAAACAGCAAAGCCACTTTCAGTGAATTTGCATGCAGAGGGGGCAGAATTTTTTTAATCGACAGAATAATTGATCAAATAGGGTCGAAACTGTGATATAATTAAGAAAAAGAGGTGATGAATTATGATCTATATGATAAGTACACTAGGGAGTTTAGCACTAGCAGTAGCTGTAGTGCTTGGTATTTTTGAGATGACTACAGTTGCAAGCATCATTGCAGTAGTAGGTTTTTTTATGGTTGTTACGGCACTGTTTATGCTCAATGATTGGGTAGAGAAGTTGCGACGTGGCTTAAAAGAGGGTGATCTTCAAGATCTGCCTTTGACGTTTGGAAAGTTTGAGGCAGCAAGAGCAGGTGAAGATGCACAGGCTTTACAAGAGCTCAATAATGAGATTGATGTTATCTCACAAGGCGTGATTGCAGGTAAGGATGTGAGTGTCTCAAACCATGCATTAAATACCATATTTTCGCAGTATCAAGAGGCAAAAAACAGAAGTGATGCGATTTTAAAAGCGATGCATCAATTTGTCGATAGTTTTCATATAGACAGCTCTTTGCCCGGTGAATTACAACAAAGATTAGAATCTATCAAAACGAAAGCCGATGGGGCTATAGCAAAGAGTGAGTTGGAAACGTTACGTCCTCAATCACAAAAGCTTGACGATGTTGTTGCTGCACTTTCCCAAACGATTTCTAAGCAAGCTGATTCCTTGTCAAAGAGTTCTCAATCAATTGATCAGTTGAGTGAGTCGGTTGCTTCTATGGCTGATGAATCCGGACAGATCACTTCACAAGCTGAGGAGATCAAAACTATCATCTCAATGATTTCAGATATTGCCGATCAAACAAACTTGCTTGCACTCAACGCCGCCATAGAAGCAGCGCGTGCGGGTGAACACGGTAGAGGGTTTGCCGTCGTTGCCGATGAGGTACGAAAGTTAGCTGAAAAAACGCAAAAAAGTCTTTCAGAGATCAATATAAATGTACAGACTCTTGTGCAGTCGATGAATGATATCAATGACAAGATCCAACACCAAAACAAAAGTGTAGAAAATATTACAGAATCGATGGCGACGATCACAGAAACTACGAACTACTCCGTAAGTGTCGCAAGTGACGCTGATACGGTTGCATCTGAGCTTATCAATACATTAGAAAACTGGATGGGTGATAGTCAAGGTGGCGGTTATAGGTCAAAATCTGCTTCTGCGATTCGGTTTAATTCAAGAGATCTAGATGCAAAATTAGGCTCTTTAAGCCAAAGAGAGATGGATGAGCTCTCTTTTGGAGCCGTAGAGGTTGATAGAAACGGAAAGATTTTGCGTTACAACAAAGCCGAAGGCGAAATCACGGGAAGAAACCCTCAAGAGACTATAGGTAAAAACTTCTTTAAAGAGGTCGCTCCCTGTACAGATTCTTATGAGTTTAGCGGAAAGTTTAATCAAGGAGTGAAAGAGGGGCATCTTGATACGATGTTTGAATATACCTTTGACTACAAGATGCGACCGACAAAAGTAAAAGTACAGATGAAGAAAAACCCAAAAAGTGATAGCTACTGGATCTTTGTAAAACGGATCTAGATGCTGCTGTTAACAAAAAACGATATAAAAATCTTGATCGCTTCTATCATTTCGCAGGAGCTTTCAAGACAAAACAGCGATTACTTCCCTCTATTTTTTCAGTACAGCGGTAGAGGGGATTTGACAAAAGAGCCTTTTGGGTGTGATTCACTGCTGCTTGTATCTCTTGCTACAAGTGTTGGAGATTATTTTGGAGTCCCACATAGCGGTCTTGAAGAGAATTTTATACGACATCGTGATTTTACAAGTTGGATTGACATTGTTTATGATTCTTTAAAGCATTATAACAAAGGCATCAACTTTTCAACCTCCGGAACCACGGGAGTGCCGCAACAAGTTTTCCATACACAAGAAGCACTTGAAGAAGAGGCGTCGTATTTGCAGAGTTTATTTCGCCAGAGTAAACGTATCGTCTCTTTTGTACGACCACATCATATTTATGGGTTTTTATATACTATCGTACTCCCAAAATATTTGAAAATACCTGTTGATTTTTATGAGCCCATCCCAAACGGTACAATCTATCAAACCCCAAAAGATTCGTTATTGATTGCCACACCCGCCATCTATGATGTGGAAGTAAAAAAGAACGGTTTTTTTAATGAAAACATCACCGCAGTAAGTTCTACACAAACGCTTGATAAGAAGACAAAAAGCGCTCTTAGGCAAAAAGCAATAGAAGAGGTCGTGGAGATTTACGGTTCATCACAAAGTCTTGGTATTGGGTATCGGTTTGATACGCAGGAGTACTTTACTTTGTTTGCATACCATCAAAGAGGTAGTTTAAAACAGGTACAAGACGTGCTGATGTGGCAAAATGAGAGAGAGTTTGCACTGCAAGGTCGATTAGATGAGCAGGTAAAGCATCGTGGAATGCTGCTAGACCTATCGCGGTATGAAAAGCAATTGCACGCTTTAGAGGGGGTGCAAGAGTGTGATGTAGTGTTTGCAAAGGGGCAGTTAATTGCGTATATAAAATCTTGCAACAAACAAAAGACGATGCACTCACTTGCTATGATGCAGGCAAGTCGACCTGATAGTATTGTTTGGATAGATTGATGGGAGCTACTATTATCAATAGCAGCTATCTTGATTATGAAGCGTTGATCGATAGCTCTTTTGTGCTTGATAATTCTAAAAATTTCAAAGAGTTTATTCAAAGTGCACGTGAAGTGCTTGATCAAAAGCTAAAAGATAAAGAGCCGATTTACGGTGTCAACACCGGATATGGCGCAAGCGGTGTTCATGCAATTGATGCTGATGATGCAAAAACTTTACAGCAAAATCTTTACCGATTTCACGGTTGTGGTGTCGGAGAGAATCTAAGCAAAGAGATAGCACGCAGCGTGATTGTGTGTAGAATGATTTCACTTGCTAAGGGTAAATCGGGTGTAAGTTATGCACTTTTGGATCATATGCAATTACTTTTAGATAAAGATATCATTCCCGTTATCCCTTCACAAGGTTCAGTCGGTGCTAGCGGAGATTTGACACCGCTTTCGTATCTTGGGGCGGTAATAGCCGGAGAAAGAGAAGTGTTTTATCAAAACAAGATTGTTAAAACAGCTCTTGTGTATGAAAAACTGGGTATCAAAGCGTATAGTTTCAAACCAAAAGAAGCGTTGTCAATCATGAACGGGACTTCGGTGATGAGTGCTATTGCACTCGCAGCTTTGCAATCTTTTGAAACGCTTTTTGATTGGATGCTGCGATTTGTCGGTGCACTTTATGAACTGTTAGGTTGTGACGTGACACCGCTACACCCCTATGTCCATGAGGCAAAGCCGTTTTATGGGCAACAAGAAGTAGCAAAACGGATACTTGCTTTGCTAGAGGGTTCAAGCACTACGCTTAATACACAAAAGATGGCGCAGCAATTTTATCAAAAACAAGATGCTAATATTCAAGATAGTTACAGTATACGCTGTGTACCGCAAGTTTTAGGTGTGGTTTTAGATACGCTCAATAGAGCCAAAGAGTATATCGCTATAGAGATCAACTCCGTTAACGATAACCCGCTGATCGATGTTGCAAATAAGCAGCTCTATACTTCAGGGAATTTTTACGGCGGTTATGTCGCAAATGCGATGGATGATCTAAAAGTTGCTGCTGCAAATATGGCTGATCTGTTAGATAAAGAGTTTGCTCTTTTGGTGGATGGGAAGTTTAATAGGGATTTAACAGAGAATTTGAAATTGAGTGATAAGCCATATTACCATGGATTTAAAGCGATGCAGATAACACTGAGTTCTCTTTGTGGTGATGTGCTTAAAAACACACAAGCTGCCTCATTATACTCAAGACCCACCGAATCGCTCAATCAAGATAAAGTAAGTATGGGAACAACGGCTGCACTTGATTTTTTAAAGATGCAACAGGATTTAGCAAATATGCTCGCCATTGCACATCTAGGGGCGGCTCAGGGCGTAGATATTAAAACAAAAGATACAGTGTCTGCCTCCTTGCTTGCACTGCATACTGCAATTAGAAAACACAGCAAACCCGTTGATGTAGATAGAAGGCTCGATACAGATATCGCTTTTGTCAAAGATATGATAGTAAAAGCAAAACTTCCCGAAGATAAAACCGCGGCGACAATCTGTCTTTGAGATAGCGATTTTAAGTGTTATTGTTGTAATATATCTTTTTGAAGGAAATTGAATGCAAGAAAAAAATCAAGAGCTGATAGAAAAACTTTGCGCTACAATTGAAGAAGATATCAACAGTTATAAAGAGGAAAACTACACCGTCCACCCCTATGATATATCCGAACAGCTTTTAAAACTGCGAAATTTGGATTTTGACGCTTATGTCGTAGTGGTCAAAAAGATCCCAAGCACACTTTTTGCGCAAGTGCTTTCAGAGATGCCTGATTATGTTCAAGAAGAGATTAGTGAGTATGTCAGTACCAAAAAGCTGATCAACATCACTTCCAACATGGATACCGATGATGCGGCTGCGTTTATTCAAAACCTAAGTGAAGAAAATGAAGAGATAGCGCAAGAGATACTAGAGAATTTAGATGAAGATGATAAAGAGGTTCTTGAACAGTTAATCTCTTATGATGAAGAGCAAGCCGGTTCTTATATGCAAACAGAGCTTTTTAGTGCGCAGCTTGATGACAATATCGGAGATGCGATACAAAAGCTCAAAACCTTAAAAGACCTTAAAGAGGTCGATAATATTTGGCACTGTCACCTTGTGGACAAAGAGGGGAAATATGTGGGGTCTATCGGGCTTGAAGAGTTGATTATCTTTGATCACCACCTTCGTTTTAGCGATATTCCCGATGAGAAGCTCAAGCACTACAGCGTCAACCATAAAACACCCATCAAAGACACGGTAGAGACG
>JBNJHJ010000089.1:0-7215 GCA_051748365.1 Campylobacterota bacterium | reverse complement strand
AAGGCTTCAAGTATCTTTTGGGCACCTTTGATATAACACGCCGTTCCCATACACACCACCGCGTTGTGCTTGCCTTTTGGTTTAAGACGAAAGTAGTGGTAAAAGGTTGCTACGCCGTAGACTTTAGATGTAGAGAGTTTTAAGCGTTTAGCAATATACCTAAGCACCGGTTTATCAAGGTACCCAAAGGTTTCTTGCGCCATATGCAGCGACTCAATCAGTGCATCTTTACGGTACCCCAGTTTTTTCATGGTTTTTTCAACCATCTTGTATCTAGCATCGGTTGCAGACATCAGTAGTCTCCTATAAGAAGTTATGCTATCATTTTAGTAGGTATTAGCTAAAGGTAGACTTTATTTCAAGTTACGGTTTGTTATAAATTAAAAGCGCATTGTGCCCCTTTGGCGTCTGTGCTTTATTTTGATGGTATAGTATTTAAAAAGGTTGTGGACTTCAAGATGAAAAAGATAGCGATACTTCTGTTTTTGCCTTTGCTGTTACACGCATCAGTTTTGATGCCACCTCGATGTTTTGTAGATATCAAGATAGTGCAGCTGCATAAAAGTGAGGCAGTTGTTTCGGTAGTGAAGATACACACACCAAAGCCGTGTCAAATAGAACAGATTGCGCTTGGGCAAACGCATTCGATAAACACTAGTTTTAACAAAGTACAAAAAGATCGGGTGTATAAAGCAGGCGTTGTTCGAGGCTCAAGCATGGGCGAAAAGGGCTTTGCTATTCCTTGGATCCACTGGGAGATTGAGTTTTGAGTTTTTATTAGAAAGTGATTATGCATTAATATGGTACAATATTTTTAAAAAAGCTAAAGGCTGAAGATGGACTATCAAAGAATACTAAAAGATTGTTTTTGGGACATGAATTTTGATAGCGATAAGATTGAAAAAATCCTACAAAGTAATGATATACGGCAAAAGTCGTTTTTATTTGAAAAAATTCTTTTAAATAGTACAAGGTTATTTAACGATCTTGCAATTTTTGAAAAAGGGGAGCTTGAATTTTTGTTAGATAATTATAAAATCCCAAGATTTAACGGTGACTATGCTTTTAAGCGTAAAAACATGGCTGAAGTCTATTTTTTTGATAAACCTCTTTTGATCGATGAATTGAAATGGATAGCATAGCAATGGATTATCAAACACTGTATGTACTTCAAAATAAAGTGATGGAAATAGTATTTGCAACAGAAAATATTTTTTATCTTACCGGAGGTACGTGTCTTAGTCGGTTTTATCAGGAAAAAAGATATTCCGATGATCTTGATTTTTTTACAAATAGATCTGCAAGGTACAGTTTTGCCGTTAAGCATATCAAACAAGAGCTTTTAAAAAATTTTAATCTCATCGTAGAGATAGAGTCAAAAGACTTTACTAGATACAAAGTCAATAACCTACTACAGATAGATTTTGTCAATGATATAGATTCAAGATATAAAGATGTGATAGTGACGAAAGAGGGATTTATTATTGATAACATCGAAAACATTTTGAGCAACAAGCTAACTGCTGCAATCGGTAGAGATAATCCCAAAGATATCTTTGATATCTATCTGATTTGGAAATTTTATGATTTTTCATGGCAAGAGATTCTAGGTTCTGCACACGAAAAAGCAGGATTTAGTGATGAAGAACTTATTGTTAGACTTAAAAGTTTTCCTAGATCACTCTTAGATGATATCAATCTTTGTGATCCTGATTTTTTACATAACTTTGATACAGAGTATATACAGTTAATAGAAAGTATCAAAACCCTTAACAGCTAAAGGAGCGCAGATGAGAGTACTGTTTATTGTGCTATTTGTAGCAAATTTTGCTTTTGCGCAGTATGGCGTAAAGCAGTTGCTTGATACGCAAGAGATTATCTGGGGATTTGATTTTGTCGATGAACAAACAATCATTTTGACCCAAAAAAACGGCACGATCTCTTTGTTTGACAAAACAGACGGCTCTTTGCAAGAAGTGAGCGGCTTTGATGCAGATATCTTTCACCGCGGGCAGGGCGGGTTGCTAGATGTGGCACTGTCACCGTCTTTTGCTCAAGATAAAAGAGTCTATTTTACCTACTCCAAAGCAAAAAAATCTCAAGGTGCCACGGCGCTTGCGTATGCAACGCTTGAGGGAACAACGCTTATGAATTTTAATGAAATTATCGTCACAAACTCCCTATCAAGCAGCGGCATCCATTTTGGCAGTCGTATCGCTTTTGATAGTAAGGGGATGCTGTATTTTAGTATCGGTGATCGAGGCGATAGAGACAAAGCACAACAAAAAACTAACCACAACGGAACAATTTTGCAAGTAGACCCCCGCACCTTTGAGCACAAAGTACACAGCTATGGACACCGCAATGTACAGGGGCTTTTTTATGACAACGATGCGCAGATCTTGTACGCAAGCGAACACGGTCCAAGGGGCGGTGATGAGATCAATAGCATCAAAAAAGGCGCCAACTACGGATGGCCGGTTGTGTCTCTTGGCAAAGAGTATACTTCAAACCGCGCTGTAGGAGTAAAGCAAAAAGAGGGGATGCAAGATCCGATATTTCATTACACGCCCTCTATTGCTCCTAGTTCTTTGATTATCTACAAAGGAGATGTTTTTAAAAAGTTTCGTGGTAAATTCATATCCACGGCACTTGCAAAACGCCTTGTAAGCATCGTAGATAAAAAGGGTAATGAGATACGGATTTTGCAAGATAAAAAGGAGCGGTTTCGAAATGTCAAGGAAGATAGCAAGGGGCAGTTGTACCTCTCTACCGATAGCGGCAAACTGTATCAACTGCTACAAAGATAAGTTCTTAGGTCGGTGAAATAGTGCATTTTGTATTATAATAATGCAGGTTATGGTAACACAGGTGTTTATAAATTCTAGATACACAGACAAAAGGCTACTTGAAGATGAAATTTTACAATCGTGAAAAATCGATATCGTAGCTGTTGATGCAATTGAAAAAAAACTGCTTATTTGTGAAGTTACGCTCAATAAAAAAAGGCTCAATTACAATGAATTGGTCTTAAAATCTCAAAAACTCATACAAGGGTATAAAGACTATACTATAGAGTATAAACTTTTATCATTAGAAGATATTGCAGCATTTTTATAACTTTTTATAAGCTGCTAAAAAGATAAAACAGCAGTATCAAAACTAACAATATGCTCAAACTATAACGCTGCGTTTGTAAAAAGGTTTCAGCCTTTTTAAGTGCTGCTTCAAGTCTTGAAAAGTAAATCTTTTGCTCATGGATAGGCTTTTGCAAACGTTTGAAACTGAGTTTTGGGACAAAATTTGCTATATCGGCAGTAGGTAAAAGCGGGATCTGTTTTTGTTTTTTGTGTAGAAGATAAAACAGAGCAAACGTAACTATGAGAGGCAAAAGCTGCATAAGATCAAAGCTATATATATGATCATAGATAAAACTTACACTCAAAGCACACAGCAGCAGGGGCAGGGCGATCAAAGGGATCGCTTTGGAACTGTGTCGCGCCATGGTAGAGGCTAAAAATAAAAACCGCATCATCAAGCTAGCTGTGACAAAAGATGAAAGTGTAAAAAGCAGATGAGCAAAAAGCAGATACTCTTTGAGTGCTGTTTTTGCGATCGCACCGCTGCTAAAAGGTATGCCAATAAGCAGCAGTGCCCCAAGGGTAGCTAAGGCAAAGTTAAAACCATTGACTCCCTCTTTTTGCATACTGCTTGCAAGTAAAAAAAGAGCGGCTTTGACAAAACCGTGATGTAAGATAAAAATCAGCATCGCTGCTACTGCACCCTTATAAAGATTTTTTTCTATCAACACCATCGCTACAATGATCACTAAATACCCCATTTGTGAGATAGAAGAGTAAGCAAGTACCTGTTTTAACTGCTTTTGAAACACCCCATACAACCCGCCAAAAACACCCATAAATCCAAAGATAGCAAGAATATATCCAATGAGTTCATAACTATGACTTCCCAAAGACAAAAACTGCATCCATCCAAGTACGCCTGTTTTTAGCATCACTCCTGAAAGTAGCGCGCTTACTGCACCGGGAGCTTGTGCATGGGCTTTTGGCAGCCAAGGATGCAGCAAAAATAACCCCACTTTCACGCCAAAACCTGCAAGGATCAACAAAACAAGCAGCGGGGGAAGCTTTTGGCTAAGGTCACTAAATGCAACCGAGCCGTTAAGATGCATCAGATACACTACGGCTAAAAATAGCAGTACTTCTCCAAAAACGGCAAACTTTATATAGCTAAACGCCGCTTCTTTTGCCTCTTTGCTTTGGTTATGCAGTATCAAGCCAAATGCGCTAAAGCTCATCAAAGAAAAAAACAGATAAAAGCTAATCGCATCACCTGCTATAATAAGTGCAAAATTACCAAAATAGGTCATAAAAAACAAAATCCAATAACGCTGCTTGTTTGAATGGATCGTAAACAGTGAAGCGATAGCTGCAATGAGCCAAATAAAGGTGCTAAAAAGTAAAAACGGATGGGTAAAACTATCAAGTTGCAGCGTGATACCAAATAAAAAATAGGGCAGTTCATAGTAAAACCCGGCGTGCATAGTAAGTGAGAGAATAAAACCTACAATGTAGGGTAAAAGCAGTATCATATTTTTTAATATCACTGTAAATACTCCATCTCTACGATTGTTTTTACAAAACTCAGCGCGCTGTAATCACTCAGTGCAAACACCCCTAAAGCAATTGTCGCCAGTGCGGTAAAAAGCGGGGGCACAAAAAGAAAAAGACGCGATTCAAAGCGTGTGGACTCTATCTTTTTCTCAAGTGCAGAAGGCGCTAAAAAATAGATTCTATAGATAAGGGGTAAAAAATAGATCGCATTGAGCAGTGCCGAAAGCCCGATAGCAAAAAATACAAAATAGAGTTCATTTTCTAGTGCTCCTAAAGCCAGATACCACTTTGATACAAAGCCTGCAAGCGGTGGCAACCCGATCATCCCAAGAGCTGCGATTGAAAACGCAAAACTGCTTAGAGGCATCTTACGGTGCAAGCCGTTTAACTGCTCAATGTTAGTGATACCGTACGTTTTGGCAAAACTGCCCGCACAGAAAAAAAGCGTTATCTTCATTACCCCTTGATGCACGAGATGCACGATCCCGCCGATACTGCCAAGAGGACCAAACAGCGATACCCCAAGTGCGATATAAGAAACTTGCGAAATAGTAGAATAGGCAAGGCGCTTTTTTAGGTGTGTTTGGGTGAGGGCTTTGATACTGCCGTAAATGATAGTTATCACCGCAAAAACCGATAACACCCCAAGCAATCCAAGCGAAGATGCAAGTTCGATACCATATACGTCATATACGATTCGAACGATTCCAAAAGCTCCTGCTTTCACCACCGCCACGGCATGCAGCAGTGCTGAAACAGGCGCGGGTGCCGCCATCGCTTTGGGAAGCCATCCGTGCAGTGGAAAAATAGCAGCTTTTACCCCCACGCCCAAAAGCAAAAATAAAAATATCAGATACAATTGCCATGCGTTTTGTGACGCAGCTTGCGCTAGGTAGCCGCCGCTGACAAAATCATGACTTCCTCCAACCATATACACCCCAACAACACCAAAGAGTAAAAAAACGCCTCCAAAGATAGTGTATTTTAGATAACTGATCGCTGCAAGTTTGGATTCTTTGGTTCTTTCATGCAGCACCAAAGGAAATGTTACTAGTGTCAGCAGTTCATAAAAGATAAAAAAGGTAAACAGATTGCCCGCAAGAGCCAAGCCCACCGTCGCACTCACACAAAGACTAAAAAAGCCAAAAAACCTGCTTTTATTGGGTGAGTTTTTAAGGTAAGCAATAGCATAGAGCGTCGTAAAAAGCCAAAGCATTGATGATAGCGAAATAAAAAGCAAGGACAGATGATCGGCTTTGAGTACAAAATCGATCCCCTCTACGATTGTATAGGAAAAACTAAAAGTTTCTCCTAACCAAAGGGCAATAAAAAGATAGATCACAAAAACGATTTTGAAAAATACGCCCGTTAAGTTTAAAAAGTTGCGCAAAAACTCTCTGTTTTGGGGCAAGAAAAAAATAATGATCGCAGGAACAAAGGAGCTTAAAAGCAGCAGTATCGGAAGCAGTGAATTTTGCATCAAAAGCCTCCTATTTGTAAAATAGTTTGCGTAAAAAAGCCAAGCAGTACCGATGATAGTGCTAAGGTAAATGCGATGCTTTCTAATAGCCGTGTGCTTGAACTTTGCAGTACCGATTTGTTTGGGGTTTGTAGTGAAAGAATAAGGAGTTTAAATAGATACGATGCACTGAGCATCCCCCCAAGCAAAACCGCCGCGACAACTGCCCAATGATTAGCTTCAAACGCAGCTGTAAGGTAGTGCCATTTGGCAAAAAAGCCTAGCGAAGGCGGTAGTCCGATGATGGTAATAGCGCTTAAAGCGATGGTAAATGCCGTAACGGGCAGCGTGGAGCCAAGCCCTTTTAGCGCACGGAGTTTTTTGCTTGCAAAGTAATAGATCATCACCCCGCTTGCTAAAAATAATCCCCCTTTTGCTAAAGCATGCGCGATGATATGCAGCAAAGTCGCACTATGTGCAGCGTCATTGTTAAGTGTAAACACTAAAAATAGATACCCAAGCTGTGAAATAGTGGAGTATGCGATGAGCAGTTTGATGTTTTTTGCAAACAGTGCTTGCAAACCGCCGTAAAAAATGGCTACAACGCCAAAGAAAGCTAAAAGTTTACCGATCGCCGTAACATCAAAAATCTCAAAATAAAAAAGATACAGCAGATAAAAGCTTGCTTTGACAATAAGGGCTGATAACAGTGCCGAGATAGGTGCTGCTGCGTTTGCGTGAGCATTTGGCAGCCAAAAGTGCAGCGGAAAAAGAGCGGTTTTAAGCGCTAAGCCCAAAGCTAAACAGATAAAAGCAAAATGCGAAACAAGATCGTTTTGCATTTTTTGTGAAAGCAGCTCTATATCAAGCACACCGTAGTGAGCATACAACAGGGCAACGCCTAGCAGGTAAAAGCCTGAGCCAAACAGCGTGGCAAAATAGTAGGCAATGCCGGCTTTGATGTTTTGATCTTTTTGGGTAAATGCCGTAAGTGCCACAGCACATAAGCCTACAATCTCAAGTCCTACGTAGATATTGAAAATATCACGAGATAAAAAGATAACGCCAAGCCCGCTAGCTAAAAAACAAAGCAGAGGATAAAGCTCTTTGGCACCCGTGTAA
>JBNJHJ010000088.1:0-7276 GCA_051748365.1 Campylobacterota bacterium | reverse complement strand
GGAAATGATGTGGCAAGCTTGTCAAATAGTTGCATATCTTTATCGATATTTTCACCGATCTCAGACAGCGACCCCTCTATATCCATCACAAGTGAACTTACCGATTCTAGCTTGTCAAACAGTTCTCCGGCTTTAAGCTCTGAATCTCTTGTTACGTCATCAAGTTGGTGTACTACTTTGTGATCATCAGTCGGCGGAGGCGGCGGCCACGGCTTGTTTGCATCTATGCGGTACCCCTCTTCTTGTGTTGCGTTGGAAGAGGATTGCTCTTCTTGAGGCGTCTGCTCTTGCTCTGTTTGCGTTGCCTCTTCTTCCTCTTCCATATTATCGATTCCGTCATTCATTAGTGCATCTAACTCTTCTTGTGTCATCTGGCTCTCCTTGAATACACGCATTATAAACTAATTTAGCTATGAATAAATTTAATTTGTTATTATATTGAAAAAAGTTGGAGATTCTTTTGAGAATAGATCTGCATAATCACACGACTAGGTGCAATCACGCAAGCGGAACGATGCAGCAGTATATTTTGCGCGCTATTGAGTTACAAATCGATATTTTCGGTTTTAGTGAACACGCTCCGATGGAGTATGACCAAAAATACCGCATGGGGTTTGACCAGCTAGGGGGGTATTTTGCCGAGATTGCAACTTTGCAGCAACAATACGGCAAAGATATCGAGATACTTAAAGCTTTAGAAGTAGATTATTTGCCCGGCTTTATGGATAAAAGAGTGCTTGAGGCAAAGGTGGATTATCTCATCGGGTCGGTGCACTTTTTAAACGGTTGGGGATTTGATAACCCCGAGTTTATCGGCGGGTATAAAGATAAAGATATCGATTCTATCTACAAAGAATATTTTAGTGCTATAGAAAAGATGGCACAAACAGAGCTTTTTGATGTCGTTGGGCATCTTGATCTGATCAAAGTGTTTGGCTATAAACCCCAAGGCGATATCAAAGATATTGTATACGGCGCTCTTAAAGCGATACAAAAATCACAAATGGTAATAGAACTTAATAGCGCAGGTATCAAAAAGCCTGTCAAAGAGCCCTATCCTTCAAAAGAGATCTTGCAGATGGCGCATGATCTTGGGATTGCTATAACCTTTGGCAGTGATGCTCATAGCGTTGATCAAGTCGGGTTTGGGTATGAACAAACAAAAGCATTAGCTCGTGAAGTCGGGTATAGAAAATGTACTCTATTTCGAAATAGAAAGCCGCAGGTGGTTACTTTTTAACCACTTGCATCGTTATGTTGTTGCTGAAGTTGTGCTACAATTTGAGCAGAGATTGACAAAAATGTAACTTTGTCGATAAAAATGATGAGGAGAAAATAAAATGGGAAAATTTGTAAATAGCGTAGATGAGTTTTTTAGTTATTGTACCGAAAACGAGGTAGAGTTTGTAGATTTTAGATTTACCGACATAAAGGGGATGTGGCACCATATTAGTTATAGAATGAGTGCGGTAAATGCCGAAATCCTAGAAAACGGAATGCCCTTTGACGGATCAAGTGTAGATGCGTGGCAGCCTATTAACAAATCGGACATGATATTAAAACCCGATGTAGAGACGGCATTTTTAGACCCCTTTACCGCTGATCCTACAATTATCGTGATCTGTGACGTATATGATATTTATAAAAATGAAATGTATGAAAAATGCCCGCGAAGTATCGCTAAAAAAGCGTTAAAGCACCTTGATGAGATCGGTCTTGGGGATGTAGCGTATTTTGGTCCTGAAAATGAGTTTTTTATCTTTGATGATGTAAAATTTAGAGATGACACTAACAGTGCATACTTTAGAGTAGATTCTGAAGAGGGTGAGTGGAGCAGCGATACTAACTATGAGTTTGGCAACATGGGGCACAGACCGGGGACTAAAGGTGGATACTTTCCCGTAGCACCGACTGATTCTATGGTAGATCTAAGAGCTGAGATGATGCAGGTGATGGAGCAAGTGGGTCTTGAAGTGATGCTAGGACACCACGAAGTGGCACAAGCACAAGGTGAGATCGGTATCAAATTCGGAACAATGATCGAAGCTGCTGATAATGTACAAAAGTATAAGTATGTAGTGAAGATGGTTGCACACCTAAACGGAAAAACCGCAACCTTTATGCCAAAGCCGCTTTTTGGAGACAATGGAAACGGTATGCATGTACACCAATCGATCTGGAAAGATGGGAAAAACCTGTTTTATAAAGAGGGTGAATATGCAAATTTAAGTGAGATGGCGCGCCACTATATCGGTGGGATCATGAAACACGCAAGAGCGGTTGCGGCGTTTACAAATCCAAGTACAAACTCTTACAAAAGGTTGATTCCGGGGTTTGAGGCACCGTCTATTTTGACCTATTCTATGCAAAATAGATCAGCATCTTGTCGTATTCCATACGGTGCAGGAGAAGCGGCAACAAGAGTTGAGATGCGTTTTCCTGACTCTTCAGCTTGCCCCTACCTTGCTTTTAGTGCAATGCTTTTAGCAGGACTTGACGGGGTAAAAAATAAGTATGAACCGATCGGTCCGATGGATGAGGATCTTTTTGTACTCACGCTTGATGAGATTCGTGAAAAGGGTATCCCGCAGATGCCGCACACCTTAAGAGGTTCGATTGAAGCATTGATTCGAGATAACGATTTTTTAAAGCCTGTGATGAGTGATCTTTTTATCAATACATACAAAGATTACAAGTTTGAGACGCAAGTGTGGCCTGATGAGGCTAGACCTACGGCGTTTGAGTATATGTCTACCTACTCGTGCTAATTTGTGGTATCGACGAAGCCGGAAGAGGTCCCGTTGCGGGTCCTTTGACGGTAGCAGGGTGTATCTTGCACAAAGATATCCCCGCACTGACCGATTCCAAAAAACTCACGGCTAAAAAAAGAGATCTGCTCTATGATCTGATTGTCCAAAACGCTACATATGAAATCATCACCGTTTCGCATGAGCAGATCGATAGAGTAGGACTTTCAAAAGCCATAGCCACCTCTTTAGGGCAGATTCAAAAAAAGATTACAGCCCATCGATATATCTTTGACGGCAATAGCAGTTTTGGTGTAAAGGATATTGAAACGATGGTCAAAGGTGATCTGCATGAAAAAAATATCTCCGCTGCAAGTATCTTAGCAAAGGTTACCCGCGATCGTTGGATGGATGCGGTTGCGCCGCAATATCCAAATTATAGCTTCCGCTCACACAAAGGCTATATTACGCAAAAACATATTCAAGAGATACGAAAATACGGCTACAGCGACATTCATAGAAAAAGTGTTCAAATTAAAGCGTTACAAAAATCGCTTTTTGATTGATAGTAGCGTGATTTATTGGTTAAAAGTGACTATATTGTGATAAAATCAAAATAAAAATAGGCAAAGCATTCACGATGAAAAATATCCTTTTAGTTTTACTCATTCTTTCCACGACCCTATCTGCACGAAATGAAGATTTAGAAAAAGTTTCTTTACGCCTTTTGTGGCTGCATCAATTTGAGTTTGCCGGATTTTATACCGCACTGGAAAAAGGGTATTATGAAGATGCGGGGATAGATCTACAGATAAAAGAGTATGCATTGGGTACCAATATCGTTGATGAGGTTTTAACCGGTGAGAGTGAGTTTGGACTTGAAAGCTCATCTTTGATTTTGGATAAGATGGAGGGAAAAGATGTTTTTTTATTAGCCGCAATCTATCAAAAGTCTCCCTTTGTATTGATGGCAAAAAAGCGTGAAGATCTGCAAACTATCGATGATCTGCGCGGCAAAAAGATTATGGTCACTCCCAATCAAGTTACAATGGCAACGCTTAATGCGATGTTTAAGATCAATAATATTTACCACAACGATTATATCTCCGTTGCCCACACTTTTGATACGGATGATTTGATAGAACAAAACGTGGATGCGATGAGTACATATGTTTCTAACGAACCGTTTCACCTAAAAGAAAAAGGGGTAGAATATCTTATCTTTGATCCTGCCGATTACGGATTTGCCTTTTATAGTGATATCTTGTTTACTTCTCAAGAGTTTGCAAAAAACAATCCAAAACTGATCAAAAGGTTTTATGAAGCTACGCTAAAGGGATGGGAGTATAGTTTTGAAAACATAGATGAAACGGTTGATCTGATCTACAACCGATACAATTCACAAAACAAAAGCAAAGAGCATTTGAAGTTTGAAGCGCTAGAGTTACGCGATAGGGCGTATACAAAAGAGGTGGATTTCGGAAAGTTTAAGCAAGATAAAATCGCTCAAATCGCGCAGACATACCAGCTTTTAAATCTCTCTACCGCCACGGTGAACTTTGATGATTTGGTTTATGAAAGAGCAATATATGAAGAATCAAAAATCGATTATTCGCTTGTGGGTAAGGTCGCTTTTGTTTTAGCGTTGCTGTTTGCGGGGTTGTATTATTGGAATAGAAAGTTAGCAAAGCTTAATCAGATGATAAAGCTCAAAAGCCAAAAACTTACCACCCTTTTAAACAATGCAAAAGAGGGGTTTTTAACTTTTGATACGGATTTTATTATTGATGATGAGTATTCCAAAGAGTGTGAAAAACTTTTAGGCAGCAATTTAAGCGGCAAAGATATAGGAAAGCTTTTGTTTGTAGAGGATGCGAAAGTGGAATTTTTCAAAAATACCCTTACCTGTGCGCTTAATGAAAAAAAGGCACTTGCGCAAAATGCAATCGTATCCTTGCTGCCGCAATTTATTATTATAAATAAACGGGCGCTACAGCTTGAGTATATCGTTATCGATGCGCAGCGGGTGATGCTGATTATTACCAATGTGTCCAAACAGCAAAAACTTGAAAAAAAGGTCAAAAAAGAGCAAGCGGTGTTGCAAATGATTGTCGCGATTGTGAGTCAAAGCGATACTTTTTACGATATGAAAAACGATTTTTACAACTTTGCCAAGAACTTTAAATCGATGGTTGATCCTAGCAAAAAAGCCCCCGAAAATATCGCTATCTTTTATCGGATCGTCCATACTTTCAAAGGGATCTTTGCACAGCTGTATATGAATCAAAGCGTTGCAAAATTGCATGCTTTAGAAACAAAGCTTTCTGCTTTGCAAAAACAAAAAGATATCAATAACGATGCACTTTTGCAGCTGCTTGAAACAGAGTTGTCAAAAGAGTTGCTTGATGCCGATTTAGCTTTGATTGAGGATATTTTGGGCAAAGAGTTTTTAAAACAGCAGCGATTTGTCAAGATCGATTACGGTGATATCAAAACCTTGCAAGAAAAGATATCGAGCATAATGAGTGATGATGCCTATCAAAGTGCTGCGTGTCAAGAGATCATAACAAAGATACAAACCCTTTCATACGATAAATTAAGTATGCTTTTAAAGCCCTATGAATCCTATGTGCAGCAGTTGGCAAAGCGTCTTGATAAAAATATTTATCCGCTGTGCGTTAGCGGTGATGAAGAGATTGTCGTTAGTGAAACGTACAAACCCTTTATTAAATCCTTGGTACACGTATTTAGAAACTGTGTGGATCACGGTGTTGAGGATGAAGAGAGTAGATTGCTGCAAAATAAAGATGAAAAAGCAACAATTTTTTGTAACTTTAGCCAAGATGATGAGACGATCACTATCGTAATCGGCGATGACGGAGCGGGGATCGATACCCAAAAGCTACAAAAGAAGTTGCAAAACAAAGGGATCGATACGCAATCTTTAAAGCAGCAGCAGTTGTATGCGTATCTGTTTGAAGATAGTTTTTCTACGAAAGAGAATATCAGCGATATTTCGGGTAGAGGTGTGGGCTTGAGCGCAGTGAAGTGCGAACTTGAAAAGATCGGCGGCAGCGTGGAAATTGACTCTACCGAATATGAAGGAACACGATTTGAATTTATTATACCGAAGGGATAGACAATGGTTTTAGATGCTTTGATTTTACAAACAAAACTCTTTTTGCATGATGATATGCAGATGGAGGTTCAAGATGTGCAGCTATGTGACGGATCTGTGAGTAAGTTGCAGTTAAAAGATTATACCTCAATGATCGGTACCGGGGGTAAACTCTCTTTGATGGTAGTGATGAGTTTTGAAAACACGGTGCTTGATCAGATTGTTACAGTTTTTATGGAGGGAGAATCGGTAGAGGATGCAGAAATCGAAGAGATCCGAGATAGTGTTTGTGGTGAAAGCGTGAACAATATCATCGGCTTAGCGCTGCCAACTTTCCCTAACAGAGGTAAGGGCGTAACGATAACACCGCCGGTGAGCATCACCGAACCCGGGCATATTAGCAAACATAAAACATCAACAATAACAACGGCAAATATCACAACAAATTACGGTCAACTCTCTGTGAGTATTATCGATTCAAATATTTAGGAGTAAAGAATGTTAAAGGTTTTAATAGTAGATGATTCAATGATTATCAGAAAAAAGATCAGCAAATCCGTTACAAGCTTAGGACACAACGTCGTCGGTACGGCACAAAACGGTGCAGAGGCGATAGAGATGTATCAAAAACTGCAGCCTGATCTAGTAACGATGGATATAACGATGCCTGATATGGACGGAATAACGGCTGTTTCAAAGATTATGCAAAGTGAAGTTGATGCAAAGATTATTATGGTCACATCCCACGGGCAAGAAGATATGGTGATTAAATCGATTCAAGAGGGAGCGGTAGGCTATATTTTAAAACCCATCACTACCGAAAAATTAGCCCAATCCATCGGAGAAGTTTTCATCGAATATGCCGTGGATGACGGGGATTTTTTAGATGATTAGGAAATAGGCAATGCAAGAAGAAAACAGACTTTTTGAAGCACTTTTGGATGTTATACCCTTTGCCGCTTACGCAGTAGATGTGGATACGTATGAAGTGGTATATGCTAATAAACAGATGAGTGAAAGCATGTATGCCCCGAGAGAGAAATTTTGTTGGAAACGATTATACGGACAAGAAAATGCTTGCAGCTGGTGCAGTATTTTGCAACTCAAACAGAGAAAAAAAGTATACAGTAACGATAAGTTGCTTTCAAGTTTTTTTGATGAGGGAAGCGATAGGTGGTTTCAAAGTTATGACGAACTTGTTAAATGGCCTGACGGCAGAACGGTCAAATACTCTATCACCGTTGACATCACTGAACAAAAAGAGATACAAGCGTCTATGATTAAAACAAATACAAAGCTTGCTATACAGAGTAAAAAGTTAAAAGAAGCTAATGCGATGCTTGAAAAGTTGGCAAAAACCGATTATTTAACCGGTATTGATAATCGCGGAGAGTTTTTTAAAAGTGCGCAG
>JBNJHJ010000087.1:0-7316 GCA_051748365.1 Campylobacterota bacterium | reverse complement strand
CCCCAAGCAAGCCCAAACCCAAGTGCTACGGCCATAGGTTGGAAAATCGCCGCTTGTCCGGTTGGGAAAAAGATCAACGATGAAAGTCCTACAAGCGTCGTTACGGTAGTTAATATGATAGGACGGAACCGCTTTTTAGCATAGATGTGTACCTCTTCTTTTGTTTTTGCAAGCCGCAGATAGGTCATCATAATGATCCCGTCATTGATAACAACCCCCGCAAGCCCCAGTGTCCCGATAATGGAGGGCATGGTCAAATTCATCCCCATAATCTGGTGCCCAATGAGCATTCCAAGCAGTGAAAAGGGGATTGTCGACATCACAATCAGTGATTGTTTAAAGGAGTTAAACATATACAGCATCGCAATCATAATAAGCGTAAGCGACAAAGAGGTTGCGCTGAGCATATCGTTTTTCAGATCGGCTTTTTTCTCCTGTTCCCCTTTTAGCTCAACTTTTGTTCCCTCTTGTTGTACCTCTTGCAAAATCGGCTCCAGGGCGTCTAAAACTTCCGTTGCGGTGATAAATTTTGTATCGACGTTAGCATACACATAAAAGTTGATATCTCCCATATCTTTTGAGATCTCTTCAAAGGTTTGTACCGTTTGAAACTCCACTACATCTTTAAGCGCAACACTCTTTGCATCACTTAGAGGAATCTTAACGTTTTGCAACCGTGCAAAGTCATCTTTTTGCACACTTTCTATCTTTATCTCAAGCATCTCATTGGCATCAAAACTTGTCGCTATCTTTTTTGATAGGTAGTAATTACTTAAAAACGTTCCGATACTTCGTTCGCTCAATCCCAACTCTTGCCCGTATTCATTGACTTTGAGCTTAATCTCATCAACCCCGTTAGTGATGCTATTGCTTGTTGATTTAATCCCCTCCATCGACTCAATCGCATTTTGAATCTTATTGACTTGCTTTCGTATCAATTGGCTGTTACTGTTTGCAAGTCCGATTGCAACATCACTTTTTACAGGTCCCACTTTGCGTTCTACTACGCTAATCTCTTCTAAATCATAGGTTGCTTTGTAATTTTTTTCTTTCAAAAACTCTCGCAATTGCCGTGATATCTCTTGGGAAGTTTTATCGCGAATACGCCCCGTATCATCATAATAAAAGCTTAGATAGGGGGTGATATATTTGTCTACAAAATTCATCGGCTTGAGCTTATCAAGTTCAAGCGTGATATAAGAGACATAGGGATAGCTTTCGCTTCGTCCTGCATTGGTTCTTCTAAATCCTGCTACGGAGCTGACATGCTTGATAAAATACTCATCTTTAAACTGCAAAATATCTTTTTCAATCTCCTGGACAATCGCAAAACTCTCCTCTACTTTGGTATTCACATTGTTTTTAATCGTGATATTGACCGTACTTGCATCAAAGCTTGGAAACATTTGAAACTTAGAGTTTTTGACAAACATCGCCGTTAGTAGCGGCACGATAATAATAAAGGTCAACAAAAATGTTTTACGGTATTTAATATGCAGATGGATCACTTTGCTATAAACCTCTGTGACTTTATCCCATGAGCGTACTTTTGATTTGTTCTTGAGCACATGTGAAGCGTGGATGGGCAAAAAGACAAACGATTCGATCAATGACGCAATCACTAGGGCTGAAAACGCGATAGGAATGAGCTTGATCACCTCTCCAAGCGTTCCACTGATCATCAAAATCGGAATAAAAGAAAAAAGTGTCGTCACGGTGGCGATGGTTACGGGTTTAAACATCTCTCTAGCACCCATAAGTGCTGCTTCTTTGGGGCTATACCCCTCTTCTAAGTGCTGTTGGATATTTTCACTCACCACAATCGCATCATCGACGATAATCCCTAATGCGATCAACACCCCCACTAAACTGACCATATTGATCGTGTATCCGCTAAGCCAAAAATACAAAGCCCCGATAACAAAAGAGGTTGGAATCCCGACTGCGATAATAAAAGCTAAGCGCGTATTGACAAAATACGCCACCAACAGCGTAATCAAGATCACTCCAAGAAGGATATTGGAGATGACGATGTTGAGTCTATCTTTGATGCGCTCTGAATCATCGTCTTTGATGATATATTCGACATCTTCGACATTTTTTGCGCTCTGCGCAACAAGCTTTTGTATATCCTTACTGATCTCTATCGCATTTCCCGTTTCGCCCTGCTTGACCACAAGATTGACCGCGCGCTTTCCATCGACGCTAAAGAGTGTTGAACTATCTTCATAGCGCTTATTCACCTGCGCAATATGCGATAGCTTGATCTTTTTGCCGCTGACGGTGATAATAGAGTCTGCAAAATCCTCCCCTGTTTTTGGTCCGTTAAACGTAGAAAGGTAGTAGTGCTGCACGCTGCTATCTTCAATCTTACCGATAGGAAAGGTATAGGAAAGATTTGATATCGCATCAACCACTGCACTTTTATCAAGCCCGTAGCCCTCTATCTTAATATCATCAAGCAGCACTTCATAGTAGCGGTCAGAATCACCGTAGATCGTTACTTCCGAAACATCTTGCACCGACATCAGCGCAATCTCCATCTGCTTTGCCAAATCTTTCAATCGCGCGGTATCGACCGTATCTGATAGCAGCGTTATATCCATCAAGTTTCGCGTAGTTTCGGGAACTCGTACGGTGGGTTCATCCATATCCGAAGGCAGATTGGACATATTCATACTCACTGCGTCTTTGACCTTATCGGCTATCGTGTATCTATCTTTTCCCTTTTGAAGCTCAAGTACGATAGTAAAGCGCCCCGGGATAATAGAGGTTGTCATCTCCTCCACGCCATCGATACTTTTAATATCTTTTTCAAGCTCGGTAACTGCCATCTTGTCCAAAATATCCACACTTGCGCCGCTGTAGCTGCCGCTTACGGTAACTCTATCAAGTTCAAAGGTTGGAAATATCTCTTTTGGCGTTTGGATATACGCATATACCCCCAAAGCAAAGACAAGCACAAAAAGCAGATAATTAAGCCGTGCATTTTCTAAAAAGAATTGTAAAAATCTATTAAACATCGATTTCCCTATGATTGTGGTAAAATTTTATCCGTATTTTAGTATAAAAGGGTTAATGTTTTGTTGATACGACATAAAGATTTTAATTTTAGTTTTGATTGCAGTAAGTGCGATGAATGCGGCGGTAAATGCTGTATCGGCAAAAGCGGCAACATCTGGATAACTGTGCAAGAGTTAGCACCCCTTGCACAGTTTTTAAAGCTTTCAAAACAGCAGCTGCTTGATAACTATATTGAAAAAAGAGGGTACCGTTTGAGTTTACGTGAAGTGCATCTTGGAGGAGATGATTATCGCTGTATCTTTTTTGATATGCAAACCAAAAGATGCCAAATCTATGATTACCGCCCCAAACAGTGCAGTACGTTTCCTTTTTGGCCGAGTTTAAAAGATGATAGAGAATATTTAAAAGATGAGTGTATAGGGGTGGTGTTTGAGTAATATTTTAATCACCGGTGCCTCTAGCGGTATCGGGTATGCTACGGCTTTACAACTGCACAATAGCGGCAACTGCGTCATAGCACTTTGTAGAGAGGCAAACGATGTAGCGCACCTTCAAGAGTTAGGCATCGATGCGTACTGTTGTGATGTGAGCGACTTTGAAAAGGTAACGGATGTGTTTAACCGCATTGTAGCGCGTCATTCACATCTTGATGTGGTGTTCAATAACGCAGGCTACGGACAACCCGGAGCACTGGAGGATATAGAACTTGGAGTGTTTAAACAGCAGTTTGAAACAAACTTTTTTGCACTTGTGCATCTGACACAATTGGCAATTAAGCAGATGCGTACACAAAAAGGCGGTGGCAAGATTGTGCAGCACGGTTCGATCTTAGGGCTTATCTCTCTTCGCTTTCGCGGAGCGTACAATGCAAGTAAATACGCCATTGAAGGCTATTGTGACACCTTAAGACTTGAACTACAAAACACAGACATAAAGATCATTACTCTCAACACCGGTCCTGTAAAGAGCCGTTTTAGAGATAATGCCTTTGCAATGTTTGAAAAAAATATCGATAGAGAACACTCAGAGTATAAAAAAGAGTATGCAAAGCAGCTTTCGCAGCGCTTTGAACAAAAAGATGACGATATTTTTACTATGGATACACACGATTGTGCTCTTATTATCACCCGCATCATCTCCAAACAAAACCCAAAACCCCGCTACGCCATCACTAAAGCTAGTGCCTTGCTGATGGTGCTGAAGCGGCTTTTTTCTACAAAAGTGCTAGATACAATCTTAGCAAAGCTTGATTAAGCTCTTTTGTGCAGTGATGTGGGCAGATCTTTTTTATCGATCATCAACTCAATAGCAACCATAAAGATCACTGCCTCCATCACCGCTGCAAGTACAAACGCATAATACTCGGTAAGACTCATTGCACTGTTATTCACTGCAATCGTTGCAATAGCGATTAAAAAGGTCAGCGGCATTGAGTAGCTAAAGCTAAAAAGCCATATCTCTTTGTTGCTTAAAAATTTTTTATACGCATAGTGTGCACTCACAATACGCACAAACAGCATCGCTGCCGTAATATACAGTGCATTTAAGATGATCTCTTTTGTAAAGAGGATACTCAGATCAAGCGTTGCGCCTACATAGATAAAAAATAGCGGTACTAAAAAGCCAAATCCGACCGTATGTAGTGTTTTAGGAAGTTCTACCTTGTGTTCAAAAAAATTAGAGATAAACACACCTGCAATAAACGCCCCTAAAACCATATCGATCCTTGCAAGCTGCATCAGTGCGATAAGAATAAAAAACAGCGCCATAGAAAAGCGGATATCTTGACTCATACTATCACTATTTGGCATGATCACTTGCTTTAAGCGCGGATACCACCAAAACAGTACATTAAGTCCTCTAAATGCAAAATAGGTCACAAAAAGAATAAAAGAAAGCATCACGATGTTTTGATAAAACTCGATACCGATACCATGCGCTACGATCGCATCAAAGATAACCAATGCCGAAATACTCAAAAGCTCTCCTATCACTCCGATGATCAAAGCAAGCTCAAGCCATTTGTGCTCCTTGCCGTGTTCATTGATAAGCGCCATAATCATCCCCAGTGAAACGATCGGAATAGCTACGATATAAACAGGGTTGAGTTCAAAAAGCAGGTAGAGCATAAATGAAAGCCCATACAGCAAAATAAAGTATAAAATAGTACTTTGCAAATAGCGATCTTTGAAGGAGACAAACTGTTTGATATTGATCTCAAGCCCTGCTAAAAACATTAAAAAGAAAAAGCCGATTTTTGCGATAGTAGCAAAGATCTCATTATCAACACTAATAAAGCCCACCCATACCACAAGCGCACCTAAAATAATCTCGATCACAGAAACCGAGATTTTTAAATACCGCGCAAAGATAGGCGCTATGACAATCAAGATGGCAATTTGTGAGAGAAAGGCTAGATTATGCATAGATTATCCATGTTTTTATAGCAATTTTAGCACAGGGCAAAATGCAACAAGCTTAAACGTCATCTTTAACTTTTTTAGCTTCTACATCGTCAAAATCGTTGCGCACACTCTCAAGGTCATTTTTAAAATCCTCTACATCGCCGTAGTCTAAAAACTTATCATATCGTGAATGCATCTGCTTTGGCTGTTTTGCGTGCTTGATTGGACACCAATGCTGCTCCGTTCGTGCTGCTATCTCTTTGATATATGCAATAAGCCCGTTAAAATACTCACAATAGAGGCAGTTTAAACGCTGAATATTGTTGAGATAAAAGAGTTTGTAGCGATCAAGTACGATATACTCTTTGCGATTTACTTTGGGGATCTTGTAGATAGGAAAACAGGTCGCTTGATAAAAACTTACAAATAGATCAAGCAAAATGGCAGGGATCAGCACCGCCCAAATGATAGGCACGGTAGCAATTACCCCGATTTTAGCCCGTGCTAAATATTTAAAAGAGCCTAATACGTCTTTTTTATAGGCGCGTATACGCTCTTTGCTTATATCAAAACGGTTTTTCTTAAAATCATAATAAAACTCTTTCGCTCTATCACGGTACGCTTGGCGCAGCTGCGCTTCTAACTCTTTGATCTGCCCAATAATCGCATCGATTTTTTCACTGTTTTTTTGCATTATACACCTTTTGTATCGTCAAAGACGCGAATATGGAGCCTGTCACTGTAGCGAAAACTATTATCGATACAAAATTCAAACACCGCCTTATCGTTTTGCCAAATCTGCTGCCTTGTGGCGCCCACGGGCATGCAGTAGATATCGATGTCATACTCTTGTACGATATCCTCAATCTCTTTTTTAGCACTGCTTTGCACCAACGTTTTATCGATAGTAAACTTAAAATAACTCTCAAAAGAGTTTTGGATATACCCCTCAATGGCTCTTTTGTTTACTCGTTTAGCATACTCTTCACCGCTATTGCTTAGCTTTATAGATAGTGAAAAGATGCAATTTTTGTATGCTTCATATCTTTCAAAATCGATCACAACGGTAGCATTGGTTTCAAAAGTGATGCGTTTGCCCCTACTTTGTAAATACTTAATCGTTTCATAGAAAATTGGGTCTTTATAAAAAAGCAGCGGTTCGCCGCCGGTGATGACGATATCTTTGACCTTATCTAAGCCTTTGAGGTTTTTGATAAAATCTAGTGAATTCACCTCTTGCCACTGGAATTTAAACGCACTATCTACGGCAAAAAACGTATCGCATCCCGATTTTGTTTCGCCGCTAACACTGTATTGCATGCCAAATCCGCTACACTGCATATTGCACTTTGCCGTTCGCAAAAAATAAGAAGGCACTCCGGCGTATCTGCCCTCCCCTTGCAAGCTTAAAAAGTGTTCAGAGATATAAAACATCAACCGCCCGTTTCATAAAAGGCGCGTGTAGAGCGTTGCTCATCTTCACTCCAGCGATTTTTCTCTGGCTTGTCTGCAACCACCTGTTTTAAAATCTTTTTGGTTTGCACATAATCTTTTTGCTTGATCGCCTCTTTGATGGATTGGGCTTCATCAAAGTATAAACAAGGGATCAAAAATCCTTCGGCATTAATGCGCAATCTATCACAACTTTTGCAAAAAGAATCATCATGGGGTTCGATAATGCCAAACTCATATCCATCTTCAAGCCCGTAGATATGCGAAGGCGACCCCTCTTTTAAGCCAAGGTCTTGTATCGAGTATTTTTTGTTGATAAGCTGCAAAATATCTTTTGAGCGCATCCCCCGCAGTGAATCTTTCGCGTGCGTGTTGTGCATATACTCAATAAAACGCACGACAATTGCGCGCTTTTTGCAATACTCAAGCATAAAA
>JBNJHJ010000086.1:0-7358 GCA_051748365.1 Campylobacterota bacterium | reverse complement strand
TATAATCATCTATATTTTGTGAATAGTTATGCAAATCTTGTAGGATATAATCATCACCCGTTTTTGTACTACAGCCGCTTAGAAAGATTATGACTAAAAAGAGTAAAGGGATATGAAAACGGCTCTTTTGCATCTAGGTTCCTTGAGTCCGTGGTAGATATGGGTTACTTTATATCTTCAAAACAAATGGTATCTAATTTTCATTAAGTAGCAACTTTATAATAAACACTTTGTCATTGTGAATCCTCAAACTCACCACAGAATCTACATCCTTTAATATAAATAGCTATGTTCTGTTATCTGTTCACACTTTTTTTCAAATTCACAGCGATAGTGGTCAAAATGACGAATGTGATCGATAACATCTTTTTTATCTACCGGTGTCATTAATCTGATCTTTTTATAATGCTCCTTGCAATACTCACACCCTCGAATTTCACTACAGTGAGAACTACTTGAAATGATAAGAATTTTGAAATCCGGATCAATTTCTAAAATATTATCTAATACTCTAACACCTCTAGTGACTTCATGGTCTATAATAATAATATCAATTCTAGATTTAAACTTTTTAATGTACCTTAAAATAAGGCTGTGATCATTTTCAATTAGCGTCTTAAGACTATTAAAATGCCGATGAAGCATCTGCAATAAAGGCGCGACATCTTCATTTAAATTTTTTTTTGCATTCACAAACACAATATGTTCGTTAGTTTTAGTCATTGTTAATTTTGCCCCCAAAATATTGTATGATGATACTGTTTTTATATTGTTATATATAGCAATATTATATACAGTATTGATATTCTTATTCTATAATGATAACCTTCAAATTTAGATTAATTTAAAGCAGGATCAATGAGAGATTTATCAATTGTTACAGATAGTGACTTGCAAAATTTTTACGAAACAGTATCTCACAACGTCAAAAAAAAGAGAATTGAACAACAAAAACCACAACTTGACCTCGTTTTAGAAATGGGATTAAAATCTACTGCTTTTTATAGTCGTTGTGAAAACTGTAAAGATAACCATCACTTCAACCTAGAGCATATTTATAAAATAGCTACTATACTTAATATTGAAATTTGCGAACTACTAGAAGGTATTTCCACTAAAACAAGTCTACACAAACATTAACATTTAGCTTTTCATCAGTCTGCAGAGGAAATTTTTAATCACAAATAATTCAAAAAATGGTGGACAGTGTGGGATTCGAACCCACGGTACCGTGAAGTACACCCGCGTTCCAGGCGAGCAGATTCGACCACTCTCTCAACTGTCCTAAGAATTTTGCAATTGTAATAGATTTTGACTTTATTTTAGATTAAGCCCGCAAAAATTGCGAGCTTTTGGGAGTTTATAGCGGCAGTACTCGTATATTTTCATCTAACTTTTTCTTTAAAATATCCTCAATCGCAAACAGCGTTCCGGTATTAGCACTAGCACACCCGACGCACGCTCCCATATATTTGATATAGATATCGATATGCGCACCGTTTTCTTTGATATCAAGAATCTCAACATTTCCGCCGTCCATCACAAGCATTTGACGGATATTCTCATCGATCACTTTCTCGACCTCTTTGAGTTTTTGCACCAACGTCATCTGTGCAAACGCTTGTTCGCTACCGCCTTGACTTGCTTGAAGAACTTTTTCTTTTTCCATCTCTTCTCTGGTTTCTTTTAAGATATCAACTAAATAATACTCTCTATCTTCATGACCACCCGGTTGGATACATGATTTACAAAATGCTCCGGCTTTGGTGTAATCAGTGATCTGTTCTACGGTTTTAAGGTCGTTGATCTTAATCACCTCTTTAATCGTATCGAGCGTCACACGCGCACACTCACAAACAATGATCTCCTCTTCAAAACTCTCTGCATCCACACCTTTATAGATCCCTGCAGCTTTTTTGATAACATCATACGCCATTACCGAACAGTGCATCTTTTGCGGCGGCACGGCAGGTGTGTCGGGGTTGTCACGCATCGCTTTTTCTACATCGATGTTTGTGATCTTGACCGCTTCATCAACGGTTTTGTTCATACAAAGTTCTGTCATAATATCACTACTAGCAATAGCGGTACCACAACCAAACGATTTAAATTTTGAATCGATAATCTTATCGGTTTTTGGATCTACCGCCCAGTATAGCCGCACTGCATCACCGCAGCTTTCAGCCCCGAAATCAGCAACGATAAGCTCTGCACCCATCTGCTTTGCTTGATCTTCTGTTATTTCACCCTGATGGCGCGGATTGTTCATTCTATCTACGACTACGTCGCTGTACTCATCCCAAATTGAACCTGATATCAAATCACCTTTTGCCATAATTTACTCCTAATATATTAATTTCTTCTTTGTAACTTACTAGATCCTGAATCAAGTTCAGGATGACGGTTAGATAGTTTAGTTTTACATGATACGGGGACTTTACTACCCGCTACTTACTACCCACTACATACTTTTACATACTTTCTTTTTGCCTAGATCCTGAATCACGTTCAGGATGACGTTTTACTTGCTACTCACTAATTACCAATCACTAATCACTTTTTTACAACTGACTATTATGCCCTTTTGGCGCATATGAATACGAACTTGAGATCCCTCGTAACCTTTTGATCGCCCCGATGATCTTTTCAATCGCGTAATCGATCTCGGCAACGGTCGTAAAGCGGCTCAATGAAAATCTCACACCCGTATGAGCAAGTTCACTATCTTTACCAAAAGCACTCATCACCGGATTTGCTTCTAACTCTTCACTCGCACAGGCACTTCCCGTGCTTGCGCCGATACCGTTTTGATTGAGATCCCAAAGCATCGCTTCACCCTCAACACCTCGGATACTAATAAGGGTGGTATTGGGCGTTCTGCTTTCTCGACCGCCGATAACGATCGTATCGGGAAGCTCTAAAATCGCGTCTTCAAGCTTATCACGCAAGCTTGAAACAAACTCTCTTTCATGCGCCAAAGCCCCGGGGCTTGTCGCTAGTCGCATCGCTTCACCCATACCGATCATCGACGCCACATCCACCGTTCCGGCTCTGTGTCCGCCCATCTGTTCACCGCCGTGAAAAAGAGGACTCAGATGTACTCCCTTTTTGATATACAAGCCACCGACCCCTTTTGGTCCGTGAAACTTATGCGCCGAAAAAGAGATAAGGTCAAGATTTGCGTCCACTACATCTACACGTAGCTTACCGATAGCCTGCGTTGCATCAGAGTGAAAAAGCACGCCCGCTTCACGGCAAATTTTTCCTATCTCATGAATCGGAAAGAGTTTTCCCGTTTCATTATTTGCCCACATGACCGTCACGAGTGCCGTATCCTCTCGCAATGCTTGTTTGACCGCATCAGCTTCGATCGTTCCCTCTTTATTGACCTCAAGGTAGGTCACTTCTACCCCTTGGTCTTGCAAAAACTTACAGGTTGCGGTGATTGCGGGATGTTCTACTTCGGTGGTGATGATATGCTTTTTATCACCGTTTAAAATCCTATCGATCCATACCGATTGCAGTACCCAGTTGTTGCTCTCGGTGGCTCCTGAAGTGATTACGACATCATCTTCATCGCGCGCACCGATTCCTGCGTAGAGGTAATCAAGAGCTTCCGCCATCTTTTGGTGCGTATCGCCGCCAAAGCTGTGCAGGGAGTTTGGATTCCCGTATATTTCACAAAAATAAGGCTTCATCGCTTCAAAAACCTCTTCATCCACCTTTGTGGTTGCATTGTTATCTAAATAAACTTTCATCTACAAATCCTCATCAAAAATTTTATCGTTTTATTTAAGAGTTATTTTGTCCTAATTCGCATGGTAGTATCTTTTGTCTTAAAACTCTCTTAAATAGCTTCTAACTCTTTAACGATTGCATCAAAGGGTTTTAACTCTTTGAAATCCTGCTTCAAAAAGTTTTCAATCGTCTCTTTTTTTGCTATCGCTTCATCGATTTGCGGGTCGGTACCGCTTTTGTACGCTCCGATTCGCAGCAGCATCTCATTTTCTTTCAATGTAGCATACATCCTCTTAAATTTTCCGACTGCCTTGAGATGCGAAGGTGTTATTATATCATTCATTACCCTAGAAGCACTATGCATAATCTGTACCGGCGGGTAGATGCCGTAATCGGTGAGTTCACGACTGAGCACAATATGCCCATCAAGAATAGAGCGGCTTTGATCGGCGATGGGATCGCTCATATCATCTCCTTCAACCAGCACGGTAAAAAACGCCGTGATCGATCCGCCGCCCTTTTCTTTTCCCGCACGCTCCATAAGCTGAGGCAGCAGTGTCAATACCGATGGCGGATACCCTTTAGATGTAGGCGGCTCACCCAAAGCCAATCCGATTTCACGCTGTGCCATGGCAAAGCGTGTTACACTATCCATCATAAAAAGCACATCTTTGTTTTGCGCTTTAAAAAACTCAGCCACGCTCATGGCGCTAAAAGCACCGTATTTACGCATCAATGGGCTATCATCGCTTGTTGCGACGATGATGACGGTATTGGTCAGATCCCCGCCTAGATTCTTTTCGATAAATTCAGGCACTTCACGACCCCGCTCTCCGATAAGTGCGATCACCTTAATGGGTGCATCACACCCACGAACGATCATACTCAAAAGCGTTGATTTGCCTACACCGCTTCCTGCAAAGATACCCAGCTTTTGTCCCTTGCCGCAAGTTAGCAATCCATCAATACTTTTAACTCCTACGCTAAACACTTCATCAATGAGCCCACGCGCTAGTACATTAAGAGGCGGCTTCATGATCAACTCTTGTTTTGTAAACTGAATAGGTCCTTTGCCGTCTATGGGGTTCATAAAAGGATCCACAACACGACCAAGAAGTCCATCGCCAACCGGGATAGAGAGCCCTTGTGAATTTTTGTACACCCTATCACCGATCTTAAGACCGTCTGTAAAGCCAAAGGGAGAGATAGAAAAATATGCTTTTGTCGCCTCTGTGACCATCCCCATGATATCTTGATGATCGCCTTTGATGATCACGATATCACCGATACCTACGCTGATGCCGCTAGCTTCGACATTGGTAGAACTTACCATCGTCACACATCCAAATGAGGGAGACAGCTTGCAAGAGTCTATTTTAGAACGAACATCTCGTAACGACATCGGTTAGTTTTTGTGGTAGGGAGTATTGATAAGATTGAAAAATTCCGCCCTTGTAGAAGCTTTCATAAACTCCCCGCGCAAAGCCGAGCTTAGCGTAGAGCTTTGTACCTTCTCAACACCTCGCATCTCCATACACATATGCCTTGCTTGCGTAACTACCGCAACACCTTTAGGATCTATTGCTTCCATAATAGCAGCTGCAATCTGTTCGGTCAACTGCTCTTGAAGCTGCAAGCGTCTTGAAAAAACGTTCACAACACGCGGTATCTTCGAAAGACCTACCACTTTGCCGTTTGGGATATACGCTACATGGGCTTTGCCGAAAAACGGCAGCATATGGTGTTCACACAGAGAGTAAAACTCAATATCACGCACTAAAACCATCTCATTGTTGCTTGTTTCAAACATCGCTTGTTTTAAGATATCTTGGGGATTTTGTGTATAGCCGCTGCACATAAACTCATACGCTTTAGCCACGCGCTGCGGGGTTTTCACTAAGCCTTCTCTTTGGGGATCTTCACCGATATGCTCTAAAATATTTTTGACGTTTTCTTCAAAATTTTGAGTGCTTTTCAAAACAATTCCTTCATACTTAAAAACACAAATTATATCAAATTTTAAGATATTTTTAGATAGTATTGGCGTAAAATATTATTAATACAAGGAACACGATGAATTTCAATGCAAAAATGACAGATGAAGCCAATGCATTAGTAGATGCAACTATCATGATGGAAGATATTGAGAAAAAAGTTGACACAATCGCAGCCGAAGCTGCAAAAACGATGGATATTCAAGGATTTAGAAAGGGAAAAGTTCCCGTAACCGTTGTGAAAAAAAGATACGGTGACAAGCTCAAACAAGATGCCGAAGGCGAAGCGCTAAGAGATATGCTGCAAGATGTGTACAAAGAGTTAAAGATCAGTGCCGATAGATTGATCGGAGAACCGTTTTTCAAAAAGTTTGACAGAGCTGAAGATAAGATAGAGTTTGAGATGGCTTTGGGCTTGCGACCGGAAGTAGAGCTTGAAGGGTATGACGAAGTTGTTCCAAGCTTTAGAAAGCCTGCTGTTAAGGAGACAGAGATCGATAGCAAAATCCAAGAAATGGCAGCACGGTATGCTGAGTTTAAAAAGATCGATGAAGAAAGAGCGCTACAAGAAGGCGACACGGCCGTGATAGATTTTGAAGGGTTTTTAGACGGTGAAGCGTTTGAGGGCGGCAAAGCAGAGCAGTTTAGCCTCAATATCGGAAGCGGACAGTTTATCCCCGGCTTTGAAGAGCAGCTTATAGGAATGAACCCCGGTGAAGAAAAAACGATCAAAGTAACCTTTCCAAAAGAGTACAATGCACCAAACTTAGCGGGCAAAGAGACAGAGTTTAAAGTAAAACTGCATGAGATTCAAGAAAAGATTGAGCCAAAGGTCGATGACGAACTTGCTCAAAAGATGATGCAAAAAGAAGATGCAACGGTTGATGAGTTAAGAGAAAACGTTAAAACACAGCTTAAAAACGAAAAACTGGGCAAAAAATATCAAGAGGAGCTTAAACCAAAGCTTGTAGAAGCACTTGTTGCTAAGTTTGATTTTGCACTTCCATCACAGATTGTCGAACAAGAGATCGATATGCAGCTTAATAATAAAGCTAAAGATATGAAAGAGGAAGAGATCAAAGAGCTTCAGGGCAATGAAGATAAGATCAATGAGATGCGCGAAGAGCTTCGAGAGGGAGCAACTGAAAGTGTAAAAGCAACATTTATCGTTGATATGCTTGCAAAAAAAGAGGAAGTGGATGTCAATGACCAAGAGGTAACTCAAGCGATCTATTACGAAGCGATGATGCAGGGACAAAATCCGCAAGAGGTCGTTGAACAATATGAGAAGCAGGGATACCTGCCTGCTGTTAAGATGGCAATGATTGAGGATAAACTCTTTACAAAACTTTTAAAACTGTATGAGTAAGGATAGAATTTGAGCTATATTCCATATGTAATTGAACAAACAGGAAAAGGCGAAAGAAGTTATGATATCTATTCAAGACTTTTAAAAGATAGAATTGTTATGCTAAGCGGAGAGGTCAACGATGCCGTTGCCTCCTCAATTGTAGCACAACTGCTGTTTTTAGAAGCACAAGATCCTGAAAAAGATATCTATTTTTATATCAACAGCCCAGGCGGCGTGATTACAAGCGGTTTAAGTATGTATGATACAATGAACTA
>JBNJHJ010000085.1:0-7368 GCA_051748365.1 Campylobacterota bacterium | reverse complement strand
GTTTGCGAAGCTCTTCAAGATCCTCCCTATACTCACTTGAGAGTTTATTAATTTTTGCCAGCTCCTTTTCTTCTTCGCTAGGCTCCAGATTCATAAAACTCAACCCATCGCTAAGTTTTTCTGCTTCTTTTTTAGCGTCGAAATTCTCAAATTCTTTGCTCATGTTTTTTCCTTTTATAGTTTTTTTATCTGTTGTACTGCCGTTACTTGATGGAGATGTAACGGAGTAGTTTTTTAAATAGTGGTGTACAACCTCAAGTTCAAGATCATCATACCGTTGTCTTAGTAGTTTCACTACCGCCTCATATTTTTTAGCAAGTATTGCATCTTCTAAGTTGTCCATATACTCACTTGATAGAAGCTGTGTTTGTTTGGATCTTCTATCAAGCTCTCTAACCATCTCTAGTCCTACTCTATATATCTTTTCCATCATTCCCCCCTAAGAAACCGCTTTTCGTTTGATCTGGATCTCTTTTTCTAACTCTTGGAGGTTTTGTTCAGTGATAATGAGCACATCTTGGCTGCTACCTCCCTCTTTGGGTACAAGCAGCGACTTCATCCGTGTCTCATACAAAACTGCATCATACACCGCTATAGCATCTTTTTTATAGTCTATACTTGCTTGTAGTATCTTGTTTTTCATCTGATGTTTTTTCTCTGCATCAAATGCTAGATCTTTATCCACAAACAGCGCCTTTGCCTTGCTGATGTGATCATTATTGAGATCTTTATAATAAAATGGCGTTGCATCATGAGAGTATCTTTTATCAAACTCGATCTTGCTTACTAGATTCTTTTCTATGCTTTGCCACTGATTAGCACCAAACTTTATAAGAAACTGCTCCTTGTTCTGCCCGATGATAGAAAGATCTACCTTGGATTCTCTCAAGATATCTGCGTGGATATCTATTTGAGGATGGAGCACTCGGTTGGCTTCGTCTATCACTACCCGTACAGGCTGAAACTCCCCGCCTATCTTTGTACGTCTTGAGAGCTTTGTAAGCGTGTTGCTGACAATACTTGAGAGGATATCATCACGGATACCTTCACATGTGATGTTTAAAAACACCGTGTCACTGCTAAGCAGCTCATCAAGTCTATAGGGGTTTTTACTTTCATTGATATAGGGATTGTTTCCTAGTATGTTTATGGGTCCTTGTGCCGCAAAGTACACTCCATTATCTCCGCTTGCTTCACTGTTTTTTGGATCAAATGTCCCGTATCGTTCAAACGCACTTCCTAGATCAAAGAACTTTTCGGCAAGATTTACTAATTCGATTCGATCTGAAAAACTACATAGCTTTGCTGTTTCTATGATTCTACTTCGATAGAATTTTTTTGTCTTTGCGCCTAATTTAGTAAGGGCTTTAAAATAGATAGGATTGTTAAAAAAGTGCATCACCGATTCAAATGTAACATCTTTAAATGAAAGATTAAAATCGACAGTATCTGATTGATACGTATGATCAAGGTTTAATCCTGTTTTTTCATAGATCGCATTGCCGACTTTGAGATATTTGATAACATGCAGCACCATCAAAGCAGCCTGCTTGCCCCAGAAGTCATCACCTCTGTGTTCCCCGCTAAGTCTTGTTATTAAGTTATAGGTTTCATCCTCGCTTAGCTCTTGTAGCAAGTTGATCCTATGCTGTGACCACGGCACCCCAAAATCTATCACATTATCAAGCATTCCTCTATCATCGGCAAGCTTTTTTAAAACGCGTCCCTCTTTGCCCTTGTAATCAAAAAACATGATCGAATCTTTTCTTTTTATAAACTCTTGTAAAAGCGGGTTTACAAATCCTGTTGTCTTGCCTGCTCCTGTCGGTCCATAGATCACGCGGTGTGTAAACGCATCAAGTGAATCATTCTCTATAGCCTCTATATCCGTTTTTTCAAACACATCCTCGATGTTGAATCCAATGTCTTTCATCTTTTGCTCCTTTTTTTTACGCCGCCTTCAAAAAAGATTGCGTTATAATTTGTTGTGTAATTGGCAGTTTATTAGAGATAAACAAAAATCGAAATAGTGTTCATGTACAATAAAATTACATGAACACTATTTAGCGATGCTACATGTAAAAAGAAATTTTAAAATTTATAGAGGATGTGAGATTGAAAGAGGGATTTGATGATGTAGAGGGGCTTTATAATGAGGGTAGATCACAGCTGCTGCAACGCATAGAAGCAAATATACAAAGAGAAAAAAGAAAAGATGAAAAGGTGCAGCAGGTACTTGCACAACACCAAATGCAAAACGATGATGATATATTAGATTCTATTGTAAACAACGAATTTTCTCGTGAAGTAAACTACGCAAGATACACGCAGATCAAACAATACCTCCTTCATAATTCCAACTGCTTTAAAAATGAGAGATATGAGCCATATATCGATCTCAGACCTCCGGTGCTGTTTGATACAGGCAAAGATGAAAAGATGGTGGGGTCGATGTTTGAGCTACTAGAAGATGAAAAAAACAGCGATAATAAAACACCGTTGCTGCAAAACCCCCAAGAAGATGAAGGTGCACAGTTTTTAAAAGCTATAAGCCACGAATCGCAAATAGAGCTGATGAGTTATATATTTTATAAGCACAAATCAAACTTCAAAGATATCGATGCTACAGACAGTGGATTGAATAAAGACTTTTTTAACTATACCTATCTCTTTGGCTACTCTGCAAGCTTGCTGCATGAAGTACAAGCAAACGCTAAAGAAAAACAATGTATAAAAAAAGATAAAGTAATAGAAGATACCTTCTGTTACTTTGTTAAAAAGTTTCACTCTCATATACTCAAAAAGCAAAAAGATCTCTACACCTTTTACTCCTTTCCAAATAGATTCAATGTGGTCTTGTACTCGCTAGATGGCAAAAGCGAAAAAGATTTTAAGCAGATAGTGGATACATTGCAAAACATCTTTATAAGTTTTTTTCCAATACCGCTACAAAACCAAAAGACCCCAATAACCGATGAAGATATAAAAACACATTTCACACTCACGCATAAAGAGAGTAAGTTCAGTCTTTTATGGATCTATCAAAACATTACACAGCTTAGTGATGCGCTGCAGGATGTTCAAGAGTGCTATGAGATAGAGGGTAAACAAGTATCTTTAGAGTTTTTAAACTTTTTAGGGTTTGTGATCTCATCGTTTGCATCAAGCCCCATGATCAAAAAAAATGACAGATCAACAGCGATACGCAAACGATTCAACACAGATAATGCAGCACTGGCAAAGATATACAAATACTCATTTGATGATATGATGTATGGCACATCTATAGGGATCTCACCTACACTTAAAATATCCGATTCTATATTGGATGAAAGATTTCTCATATCTTCTTTGTCAACAAACAATTTTAAAGAGTTCATGCAAGATGCAGCAAACCTTATACTCAAAACACTCTACAAAAAAAGACACAAATCAAATCGATCAACAGTTCTGTAGAATGGATCTCTCCACGATTTCATGAAGATGCTGTACCGCAGTACGTATAAGTATAGTTAATAATTATTATCACTTTCAGAAGAGATTAAGCGAAATATTAGTATTATAATGAAAGTTAATATCAAAATAAAAATAGATGAGGATAAAAGATGAAATTATTTTTTGACAAAGCAGTTGTATTATCATTAGCTACAGCACTATTTGCAACAGCAGCAGTAGCTGAAACTTTTAAGGTCTTAACCCCGCCGGATCCAAACTCGATTCCCATATTGGTGCTAGAGGCAAAGCAAAAAGAGTTTTTGCAAAAAGACACTCTCCAAATCGCAAAAGCTCCTTCAGGCGATATCTCGGCAATGAAAGCTATGATGAATGACAAAAAAGCCGATGTCGCACTGTTTAACTTTCTTGCAGGAGGAAAGTTTTATTCTGAGGGAATTTCACATCTTAGATTAGCAGGTGTCCATGTATGGGGCGGTGTAGGGATATTGTCAAAAAATTCCATTGCACCAAATGATTGGAATGCATTAAAAAATACGCACGGTCTTTCTATCCCGGCTATCAAAACACCGCCGCATATGTTTGGCTCAGAAGCGATGGTGCAAAACCGACTGCATCCCCAAAAAGATATAAAAGTAGCAGGAATGGGGCCGGCGGTGGCTTTTAATACGATGAGTAGAAAAAACAGAGCTCCGGCATTTGTGTTTGTTCCTGAGCCGCTTTTAAGTATCATTTTGTATAAGCAGCAACAAGAAAATTGGGAACAAAAGTATCATCTATTTGCGGACAGTTCAGTCGGTATTACGGGCAAAAAAGGTGCTTTGCCGCTGGGTGGATTTTGGATCATAGATGATACAAAAGATTCAGATGCCCTCATCAAAGGGTTTCAAAAAGCGATAGAATATATCAATGACCCAAGCAATCAAAAAGAGGTTGCACAAATTGTTGCCAAAGGATTTAAAAAACATTTTGGACAAAATGTACCGCCTCAAGTGTTTGAAAACGTCCTCAATCGCGAAGTTTTGCAGCTTTCGTTTAAAAACGATACACATACGCAAAAAACAGTAACAAAAGCTTGGAGTGATAAAGGCATCATTGTAGATGAAAATATTTTCTATTAAAAACAGTATCAATTTTTTAAATTATACGGTAGGGATCGCTCTTTTATTAATAGCGTGGAGCTATCTAGCTACGATCTATCCACCTGCTATTATTCCCTCTTTGGGTGCGATATATGAAGCAACACTCCATATTTATCATAACGAAGCGGTGCTTAGCGAGATAGGATATACCGTTTTTCGAGTATTTGTAGCATCGTTTCTTTCTGTGGTGATTGGGGTGACGCTAGGGATACTTTGCGGGATTGTAGCTCCTTTAAACAAAGCCCTCACTCCGCTTGCAATTATCTTTGAAAATGTCCCCCCTATCGGCTGGATGGTGCTGAGTATTATGTGGTTTGGTATCGGCAATATTCCATCTATTATGGTAGGCGTTATCTCTGCGGTACCTATTATTTTCTTTTATATTGTTAGTTCAGTGCACAACATAAGTCCAAAGATGTTTGAGATGGCAAAAGATTTCAAACTGACAAAAAGGCAGATCTTAACTGCAATCTATATTCCCTCTATCATGCCAAGTATTGCAGCGTCGTTATCAACAGGTATCGGGCTGAGTTGGCGCGTTGTGGTGATGGCAGAAGCGCTGAGTGCTTATGACGGTATCGGACAGAAGTTGTGGGGCAACTATATGTACGGCGATACGGCCGCGGTGTATAGCTATATTTTTATTATCGCAATTCTTGGGTTGATCATGGAATATCTTGTCGCACACCCTATCAAAAGCAAGATAGAAAAAAGGTATATGAAAAATGCTAATCAAAATAGATAATTTAACAAAATCTTTTGGTGACAAAACTATCTTGCAAAATATATCGCTTGATATTAAAAAGGGAGATAGAATAGCCATTTTAGGGCAATCGGGATGCGGAAAGACAACACTTTTAAATGAGATAAAAAACAGCAGTAACAGTGCTATTTCAAAACACTACACAGAGTACTCTATCGTATATCAAGAGCCTAGATTGCTGCCTTGGCAGACGGTTTTGCAAAATGTCACTTTAGTTTGTAAGGATGCAAACAGGGCAAAATCCTTTTTGCACTCTGTAGAGTTATCACAGCATCTTGACAAGATTCCATGTGAGATAAGCGGCGGGATGAAGCAACGGGTTGCTATTGCACGAGCGTTGAGTATGGAACCTGAGGTTTTGTTTTTGGATGAGCCGTTTTCCGCGCTTGATCTTAGAATAAGAGTTAATCTTATCCGCATGCTCTCAAGAGAGTTGAGCCGCATCAGTACACTCAATGGATTGATCTATGTCACGCATAATATTTTAGATGCTTTGCTTTTAGCTTCTAAAGTGATCGTATTAGGGGGCAATCCATCCCAAATAGTGTACGAAAAAGAGATAGATATCGCCTTAGATCAAAGAGATTGGAAAGATCCAAATCTGCTAGAGATCGAAAAGGAGATTACCGAGATATTTTTGGATTAAGCCCGGGGAGTATCGCTTATATCTTTGAACTATTGAGTTACTTTATAGATCAAAGCATATAAAACAGGTACAAAACCCAGTGTCAAAAATGTGGCAAAAAGAAGCCCAAAGATAATTGAAACAGCCATCGGTTCCCACATTACACCGCCGCTATACCATAGAGGAATCAGCCCAAAAATAGTGGTGAATGTTGTGAGCATAATAGGTCGAAACCTGCTTTTGCAAGCATTGATTAATCCCTCATAATGGCTTTTGGCTTTTTGTTTCTCAAAGTTGATCCGCTCTAAGAGTACTATCGCATTGTTTATGACAAGCCCGCTTAGTGAGATGATACCAAGGAGTGTCATAAAACCAAAGTAGGAGTTTGTTAGCCAAAGCCCTACAAACACTCCAATAACGCCTAAAGGGATAGTCAATATAATGATTAGAGGCTTTTTTATCGAATTAAACTGTGCCACTAAAAGCAAAATGATAATCATCAAGGTTAAAGGTACGTTTTTTACTATTGAGTCGTTGGCTGTACCTGAGGCTTCATATTCACCGCCAAATTCATAGTGATAGCCCAGTGCAAAATCTTTTTCTAAGCTATCCATAAACGGTCGTATTTTTTCAAATATATCAAGTGCATTGGCATCTTTCGTTACATCTGCGGTGACAGTTATCGTTTTTTGTCTGTCTCTGCGTATTATTTTAGACTCTTCATACGCAAGTTCAACCGTCGCTACTTGTGAAAGCGGCACGTTTTTGCCTGTTTGTTGTGAAAAAACATTGATAGATTTTAATCTATCGATAGTATCTCTAGCATCTTCACGGAGTCGAAAATTTACGGGAATCAAATCATCTTCATCTCTAAAAGTTGTTACTTTGTAGCTGCTTAGAGAACTTTGCAAAGAAAGAGCAATATCAAGATTGGAGATCCGGTTTTGCAAAGAGGTGGCTTCATCTATGGCAACAATGAATTTTTTACTTTTGATGCCCCAATCATCGGCAATATTTTTTATCCCCTCCACATCGGTTAACTCCTGCTTTATCTGTGAAGCGATATCATACAGTTGCGCAATCTCTTTTCCGCTGATACGTATTTCGATAGGGTGTTCTACCGGAGGTCCGTTTTCTAGGGATTTTGTCCGTACTTGCATATCCGGGAAGTTTTGTTTTGCATACTTTTCGATATCTTCTTGGATCTGTTTTAGATAGCGGTACCGTGTTGTATTGATCAAAACCGTACTGTACTCCGGACTTGCAAGTTCTTGATCATACGCTAGCCAAAATCGTGGCGCACTTTTGCCTACAAAGGAGACAAAGCTATCGATTTTTGGATCCTTTTGCATATAGGTTTTTTGGATGTAGTCCTCAATCTGTTT
>JBNJHJ010000084.1:0-7420 GCA_051748365.1 Campylobacterota bacterium | reverse complement strand
GCGTGAGCGTTTGAGTGCTAACTCACTCATAGGCATGGGTTGCCATGAGAGGATATAATCCCCATCTTGCTGCTTGTGACCGATGGGTTCGCAAAACACCGTTTGGTTTTCATGTCTTGCAGTAAGCAAAGTGATCTCATAATCAAACTCTACAAACCCCTCTACAATCAACTCACTCGCATCGCCGCGTGCGTGTTTGGCTATCTCCCATGATTGGATCAAATCCTCTTTGCTCTTTGCAACGCTTTGACCGTGCCCGGAGCTGCTCATCACCGGTTTGATCACGCAGGGAAATCCGATACGCGAAGCCGCGCTCACAAGCCCGTCATAGCTAGTGACAAACTCATAGGGACTTGTAAGCAGCCCTAACTCTTTGGCGGCAAATTCACGGATATGTTTTCTATTCATCGTTTTTTTGACCGCTTGGGCGTTGGGGATGATATGAAATCCTCTATTTTCTGCTTCAATAAGCGCATCGATATTAAGCGCTTCTACCTCAGGCAGCACATATGTAGGTCGCACCTGTTCAATAAGCGCAAGCAGCGCATCAAAATCTTTCATATCAACGACGTAGCTTTCATTGGCAATAAGCATCGCAGGAGCGTTTTCATATTTATCCACGGCGATGACCTCAAGCCCAAGACGCTGTGCTTCGATCGCTACCTCTTTACCGAGTTCACCGCTTCCTAGGAGCATGATTTTTTGTGATTTGTTTTGCAGGGGGGTTGTAAATTGCATCTATTTTCCTATTGATAAAAGTGATTTATGTTTAATTGTACCATATTTGCTTTTAAGAAATTGGCGTGGTTTTTGCTTAGGTTAAAATAATAGATTAAGTATTTTTAAAGGAGAGCATTTTGAATCTTTCGATTAAAGGCAAGGGCAATCTTTTGATGGCGTTTGTCGTGTTTGGATTTATTTCAAATTTTATTATTGTCTACTACACATTATCGCAAGCAAGCGGTGAGTATGAGTGTTTAGATAGCGTTTCACAACAGACCAATAGAGTCAACAATGTCATGATAGGGGGCTTGCTGTTTAACTCTTCACGGCAGGTTGCAAGCAATGATCTTAGTCAAGACAAAGCAAAACAGACGATGCAAAAAGCTATCGATGCCGTGGCATCAAATACAAAAGCGCTGCAAACACTCAATACCAAAACCTACAGTGCGATCTCTTCGCAAGCTGCGGAGTTTGTAGCCCATGCACAGACGCTACATGCAACGGTGATGCAAAATCAAAAGCCAAGCCTTAGCCAATCAAAACGCTCACTAGCACTGTGGCGGGAGTTGAAATTTGCGCTTGAGGATGAAACAAAGCGCTTAAACGAGCAAGTCGTTGCACAAAAAGAGGCGTTTTCAAGTGTGTTGCAAAATTCACAACTACTGCTAGCAGCCGCGTCGCTTGCAGGATTAGTGTTTTTTGCGGTGTTGGTGACGTTGGTGATGCGCAGTATCATCAAACCCATCGAGGGGATCACTGAAGCAGCAAGTGAACTTGCAACGGGTGACGGGGATCTAACCCGGCGCCTTGATATCGGCAATGATGACGAACTTGCCCAAAGCAGCAAGCGCATCAATGATTTTATCACTAAGATCCACAATCTTGTACAGGAGGCAAAAAGACTCTCGGGTGAAAATGCTTCTATTTCGCATCAACTCAGCACCACCTCAAGCAGTGTGGGAAAAAGCGTGGCAAAATCATCGCAAACAATTGATAGCGCTACTTCAAAAGCTATGATTATCAAGCAAGAGATCGAAAAGGCCGTTGCAGATGCTAAAAAGAGTAAAGAGGATATCTTGCATGCAAATAGCGACCTTGAGTATGCAAGAAATGAGATCGTGCAGCTGACGCACAAGGTTGAATCCAGTGCAGAGGTAGAGGTAGAGCTTGCGCAAAAGATGCAAAGCCTTTCTCAAGAAGCTCAGGGGGTCAAAGGGGTACTTGATATGATAGGCGATATTGCCGATCAGACAAATCTGCTAGCGCTCAATGCCGCTATTGAAGCAGCGCGAGCGGGTGAACACGGACGCGGGTTTGCCGTGGTTGCCGATGAGGTGCGAAAACTTGCCGAGCGAACGCAGCATAGCTTGAGCGAGATCGATGCGACTATCGGAGTGATTGTACAATCGATCAACGATGCAACAGGACAGATGAATGAAAACTCTCAAGATACGCAAGCGCTTAGCCAAACTGCCAAAGAGGTAGAGCAAAAGCTTGAAGATGTGGTAGCAAAAGTGATGCTAGCGATTCAAGGCAGCGATACGACGGTGAGTAACTTCATCCAAACGGGAAAAAATATCGAAGATATCGTATCGCAGGTAGAAACGATCAATAAGATTTCAGCACAAAACGCTACAAGCATCGATGAGATCGCAAGTGCCGCGCAGCATCTGGGTGATTTGACGCAGAGCTTGGATGACAAGCTCTCGGAGTTTAAAACATAAGAAAAAATTATGTCCTTTTAATGAAAAATTAGTCATAATAGTAAAACTCAAAAAAGGAAAAAGATGCAATTAAAACATATAACAGCAGGAGCTTTATTGCTAGCTTCATTTGCGCTAGTGGGGTGCAGTACGCAAAATACGCCTAAATGCTCCGATCAAGAGACGGTGGATCTAGTGATCGAGATTGCTCAAGAGGAGCTTGAAAAGGGCGGCATGGGGTCGTTGATATCTGAGCTTGAGTTTGATGTCAAAAATATTCGAACGACTGAGCACAACAAAGAGGTCGACAGCTACCGATGCGCAGCAGATTTTGAGATGAGCGGCGGCGCGGGAACGGAGGATTTTCCAATTGAATACACCGTAGAATCCACCGACGACGGAGAGAGCTTTTATGTGAATGTGTGGGGGTTTTAGGGTAAAACCTGCCTCCTACGTTGGATTTGTCCTTTGATAATAAAAATCTTTGTAAATAATACTTCAAATAGCCACAACTGTAGCATATAAACTGTATAAAATAGAAAAATTCCCTAAAACTTCTTTTTCATGACGATTTCGTGACTTTTGCATGGCATCATGTTGGATAAAGTATATATTTGGAGGTTCAATATGAATGAAGCAAAAAACTTTTTTGCAAGTCAATCCTTTTCTTTTATTATTGGGATGATAGCAGGCGTCGCACTAGTTTTTATCCTTGCATGGGATAAAGTTTTATACTAAAATGATACAAAGGGAAAAATTTGCGTGCTAATATTACGTTTTTAAAGTCACTAACACTTTTATATGCAGAGGATAATAAAAATACAAGAGAGACAAATAGCAAAACTTTTGGGTTTTTCTTTAAAAGAGTACTCTCTGCACAAGACGGTGAAGAGGCACTCAAGCTGTATAAAAACCATCATCCCCATATAGTGATTTTAGATATTTTGATGCCTCAAATCAATGGAATAGAAGTTGCTCAACGCATCAGAGAGATTGATGCAGATGTTCCTATTATCATACTTTCAGGGCATGATGAAAAGGAGATGCTGCACAAAGCGATCAAGATAGGCGTGCTTGATTTTATGAGTAAACCCCTGTTGTATGAAAATTTTAAGCAAACACTGGAAGTTTGCGCGGATCGTTTAAGTAGTAGTATGCCTTTGCAGATGCAGCTTGATACGAATCTATTTTATATTCCGGGAAATAAAAGATTTAAGTTAAAAGATAAAGAGATATTACTAACAAAAAAAGAGCAGGTAATGTTTGAGATACTTTATGAAAATATCGGTAACACTATAGAAACGGATGTCATTGAATCTTATATGATACATGCAACGGGATCACAAACGAATGTGAAAAACTTAGCCTACAAGCTACGAAAAAAACTCCAAACCGAAAAGGTAGTCAATCGCAAAGGCATAGGATATGCTTTGGAAAAGTACGATGCTTAAAGTATTCGTATCTACTTTTCTTTTACTGTGCGCAACTGTTGCAAGCGACTTAACACAAGAACAAAAAGCCTACCTTGCGCAAAAAGGTACAATCAAACTCTGCGTTGACCCTGATTGGTATCCGTTTGAGCTTGTAGAAGAGGATGGAAAGTATATAGGTATAGCTGCAGACTTGATAGCGCTTGTCAAACAAAACGTCAACCTCAATATGGAGCTAGTAGCCACAAAAGACTGGAATGAAACGCTCGCTTTTTCAAAACAGCGAAAATGTGATGTCATAGGGTTTTTAAATGAAACAAGAGAGCGAAAAGAGTGGCTGAGCTTTACGAAGCCGCTTTTGAGTGATCCTAATGTGCTTATCGGCAGAATAGAGAACGAATATATCGATGATCTTGCGGCAATCGAAGATGCAAAAGCGGTACTGCTTCGTAATACTTCGGTGTATGAAAGATTTGTCAACGAATATCCAAACATAGAGGTGATGACGGTAGAGAGTGAAGCTAAAGCATTTGAAATGGTAGAAAATAAAGAAGCAGATTTTACTCTGCGTTCTATGATCATCTCTTCACATACGATCAAAGAAGAGGGTCTGTTTAATTTAAAAATCATTGCAATCCCCCAAGGATATGAAAATCATCTTCGTATGGGTGTGCGAAACGATGAACCGATTTTAAGAGATATTTTAAATAGATCGATACAACAGATCACTGAGGAACAAAAAGAAGAGATCATAAACCGCTACGTTACTATTTTGATTGAAAAAAACATGAACTATACGGTGGCATTTTCTATCGTGGCATCGTTAGTAGCGGTAATAATCGGGGTGTTTGTATGGAACTTTACGCTGCAGAGAAAAGTAAACAAAGAGGTAGAGAAAAATATGTTGTATGAAAAAGAGTTGATGCGGCAAAAAAAAGACGCAGAGATGGGAAACTTGATGGCAAGTGTTTCTCACCAGTGGCGTGACGGACTTTCCGATGTAAGTTCGATCACGATGCATCTGCTTACTAAAGTAGATTTTGACGTAACTATCTCAAAAGAAGATATCAAAAAATCAGCAAACGAAATTGATCGTTCCATCCGCTTTATGAGTGAAACGATGGATAGTTTTTTAGAACTTTACCGTCCAAACAAAAGATCGAGAGAGGTTGATATAAAAAACTCTATCGAGGCTGTTTTAGTGATTCTTGATGCCAAAATAAAACAGCACAATGCCACGGTTATCATCAATGAAAATGAAAAAACAAGCGTCACGGGGGTAAAAAACTATTGGATGCAGGTATGGCTTAATCTCATCATCAACTCCTTAACCGCCGCGGATAAAAACAAGATACAATACCCGCAAATCATCATCGGTGTCAATGAAGACAAAATCATATACCAAGACAGTTGCGGGGGGATGGATAAAGCATTGCTTGAAGCCGTTAAAAACGGCAATGCCGATGGGTTAGGGATGAAGATAGTAGATACCATGCTTGAAAAAATGCAACTTTGCTTTGCGATAGAAAACAACAAAGATGGAGTAGCGCTTACGATAAATCTTTAAACCTCTTTTACAACAAACTTTCAAGATTCTGCTGTTTTGTGAGCTTATATGGCTATCGTTTAATCGATATGGCAAAGGCGTTTGAAGATGGATGTTTTCAAATAGAGTCTTTGGATATAATATCTTAGAGTTTATACAAAAGAAAGAGGGAGCGATGAAAAAGTTTTTTAACACGGCAGGTCCAACAATAAAGCAAGATCACTATCATATCGATCTTTTATCACGAGTTGATTGGGAAGAGATAGAATCTCTTATCGATCAAAAAAGATACTTTATCCTTCATGCACCTCGACAAACCGGAAAAACATCAACTCTTTTGGGGATGATGGAAGAATTAAACAAAGGGAATACTTACGCTTGTGCCTATGCAAACATCGAAGCTGCTCAAGCTGCTAGAGGTGATGTAAGTAGAGGGGTTGAAGCTATATGTAGTGTTATTGCCAATAGTGTTGCTAGGTATTTAAATGATAATACTTTAAAAGATTGGTATTATAGCCAAGATGGACAAAACACTTCTTATGAAAATAAATTAACTACAATTTTAGAACTTTGGTCGAAAAACTCTCCTAAACCCACCGTACTGCTACTAGATGAAGTAGACGCTTTGGTAGGTGACACACTTATCTCACTTCTAAGACAGATCCGTGCAGGGTACGCAGGACGACCGGAAGCTTTTCCACATGCTTTGATCCTTTGTGGCGTAAGAGATATAAAAGATTATCGAATCCACACAAAAGATCATGAAATCATAACAGGTGGATCTGCTTTTAATATCAAAGCAGAATCTATAAAGATGGGTAATTTTAATTACGATGAGTGTGTAGAGCTATGGGATCAACACACCCGTGAAACCGGGCAAACATTTGAAAAGAAGATATTTGATAAACTATGGAGCGATACCAAAGGGCAACCATGGCTTGTAAACGCACTAGCCCATCAACTCACATGGAAAAACAAAGAGTTAAGAGATAGAACAAAGCACATCACTTATGAACATTATATGATTGCAAGAGAGGAGCTTATCCAAAGCAGAGCAACGCATCTTGATCAACTAACAGATAAGCTAAGAGAACAAAGAGTGTATAATGTGATAGCTCCAATAATAGCAAATAGTGATAGCGAAAATTTAGATTTAAACGATAGAGATTTAGAGTATGTGAGTGATTTGGGATTGGTTGTGAGAAAACCAAGCGTTCATATAAGCAACGATATCTATAAAGAAGTGATCCCAAGAGAACTGACAATAGCAAAACAACAAAGTATAGCAAACCAAGAACAATCATGGTACATCAATGACGATAACACCATCAACACCAAAAAGCTGCTTTTGGCTTTTCAAGCATTTTTTAGAAAAAATGCAGACTCATGGATAGAGAAGTTTCAGTATAAAGAAGCAGGACCACAACTTGTGCTGCAAGCTTTTTTGCAACGCATTATCAACGGTGGTGGTAGAATCAGTAGAGAGTACGCTCTTGGTAGGCAAAGAACAGATATCTTTATAGAGTGGCCAACAACTGATAAAGGGTTTTTTGGAGATATGCAAACTATTGTGATAGAAACAAAAATACTCTATGCAAACTTAGATGAAACTATAAAACAAGGTATGGAGCAAACAAAAGAGTATATGGATTATGTCAATGCCGGCGAGGGTGTGCTTATTGTATTTGATAGAGGTACGACAAAGGCTTGGGATGAAAAGATTTGGCACAAAGAGGTTGATGGACTTTTGGTGACTCTACACGGCTATAGTTTTAATAGAGAAACTATAAAAGGCAGAAGATGAATAGATTCAAAAGTGATTTTAGTTCACGATTTCGTATCTTAAAAGGAGGGAAAATTTCCCTAGTGGTGAGTGCTTTGCTTGTAAGCTCTAGTTTGGTGGTAAGTGATGCGAATGCGGCGGATCATGAGATAACTGATGCAAACTTATCAATAGCGACTACTGGCTCTTCTCAAACGATAGAAACCACAGAAGCAATAACCAATGCAGATGCAGG
>JBNJHJ010000083.1:0-7528 GCA_051748365.1 Campylobacterota bacterium | reverse complement strand
CCAAAGCAAAGAACACAATATAAAATTAGCCCTTGCTACCTTTTTTAGCGGCGGTAATCTGCTTATTGAAGATATCCCGGGTGTGGGAAAAACAACACTAGCAAAAAGTTTTGCTACCGTTTTAGGGCTTGGATTTAAGCGGGTGCAGTTTACAAGCGATATGCTGCCAAGTGATATCATCGGGGTGAACTATTTTGATACAAAACAATCAGAGTTTATCTTTAAAAAGGGTGCTATCTTTAGTGAGTGTATGCTTGCCGATGAGATCAACCGTGCCACGCCAAAAACGCAAAGTGCTTTGCTTGAAGCGATGGAAGAGGGGCAGGTAACGGTTGAGGGAAACTCGTATAAGTTGCAAGAAGATTTTTTTGTGATGGCAACACAAAACCCGATAGAAGAGGGCGGTACCTTTGAACTGCCCATCTCACAGCTTGATCGGTTTATGGTGAGTATGAGTTTAGGCTATCCCACGCTCCAAGCAGAAAAAAAGATACTACTTGAACAAGAAGATACAATACAGTTACAAAGCATCACGCAAGCGCAGCGAAAAGAGATTAAAAAGAGGGTACAAAGCATCTATATCGATGAAAAGATTGTAGATTATATTCTAAAGATCACTACCTTTACTCGCCAAAGCGGTCTGTTTGAATATGGCTTTTCAACACGCGGGGCAAAACAGTTGCTGCGACTGAGCAAAGCGTGGGCGATGATAGAGGGAAGAGATTTTGTGATCGATGATGATATCGATACGCTGCTTCCCTATGTCCTAAGTCACAGAGTGATTGCTAAAAAAACCGACAGTGATATTATTGATGCGATATATCAAGCGATTCATTGAGTTTAATACGCGCATAAAAGCAAAGCCTACAAAGTATTTTCTTCTTGTAGTGTTTGTTTTGTTTGCGCTTTTTTTGCAAGCATATATGCACAATTATAATATCGTGTATATTGTGCTTTTTTTTGTTTTTAGTGTTGCAGGAAGTAGCTGTATCATCGGGCGGTTGAATCTGTTTTTTCTCCGTCTTGAGCCTTTGCAAAGAGAGGGATTTTTTGCAAAAAAAAGATCAAATGTTTCTTTTGAACTATTGAATAATTCTAAAAGCAATAGTTACGCATTGGTAATTGACGGTAAAGAGGTAGGCGCAGTAGATGCAAAGCAAAAGGTGGTGTTACAGCTTGAGCACAGCTTTAAAAAGCGCGGGTATGCACGATTTAAACCTATAGTGATTGAGAGTTTTTTCCCTTTTGGGCATATCAAGTTCTATACGACCATAACGCTTAAAGAGCGGTTTTTGATCTATCCAAAACCTGAAGGCATATCGCTTGATAAAGCGTTTGCAAAAGAGATCGCGCGCATGGGAGATATCGATTCGTTTGAGAGCTTAAAGGAGTATGAGATGGGTGAAAGCTTGTCTAAAATACACTGGCCAAGTGTCGCAAAAGGGGAGATTCAAAGTAAAAAGTTTGAGTATACCAATGAAGATACGACGCTGCACTTTTACTTTCACGAAGCGGGAAAAAGTGTCGAACAGCGGCTGTCGCAACTGACGCTTTGGGTACAGCAAGCGTATGGATATGGGTTTGATTTTATCATTCACTTGCCCAAAAGTACGATCCATTCAAAAGTAGAGGATAAAGATGCAGTCTTTAAACAGTTGGCGTTATATTAAACCGCTTTATCTTATCGATATTGCACTGCTTGTAGCATTGGTGCCGATATTTTTTATTATCCATCTACCGATGCAGCTGTATGTTTTTGTCGCGGGGGTATTGATATACAAGCAAAAGCAACGTTTGCAGTACCTTTTGATGGGGTATGGATTTGTATCGGTTTTGCTTTCTTTGATGCTGTTTAATATCTCGGGAATGGGTTCACTGCCGTGGTTTGTCGAACTTGTTATCTCTTTGCTATTAGTTGCTATCTCTTTGCAGCGATTAAGCGCTCAGGTCAACTTTTATCTTGTACTATCTCCTTTTTTGCTGATGGTGTTAGCACTGTTTTTCTTTACCTCGATCGTATCGCTTTTTTACACGCTGTTTGAACTTTTTATCTTTAGTGCGCTCTTTTTGCTTCACAGCATGAAAAAGCCGATTTTTGAGGGATTGCGGGTAGCTACAGTGCTATTTTTTATCTCCTTGCCTGCTATCATTGTACTTTTTTTGTTTTTCCCACGCATCTCTTTTGAACGCGGTGATTTTGGGTTTAGCCAAGACAAAGCTGCCGTTAAAGGGCTTGATGGAGCGATGAGTTTAGATAGAAGTGCGCTGGAAGTGCTTTCAAGTAAAAAGATGATGGAGATTGAGTTTTTTGAGCAGATTCCAAAAGAAAATGAACTCTATTTTCGCGGCAGTACCCTGTATGAAAAAAAAGAGGATAGGTGGATTGAAAGCAAGCTGCAACACGCAGCAAAACCGCTGATTGAACATAGTGGGGAAGTTTCTTATCAAGTAACGCTGCAACCGCATTACAACCACTTTTTATATACTCTTGATTATCCGCTTAAAGCGACTAATAAAAGTTCACTCAGTAGTGGATATACCCTCTATAGCGACCAAGCGGTGGTAGAGGAGATAAGCTATGAAATGCAATCGGCTACAAACTATCTTGCACTTGATCTGACGCCGCATGAATCGCTTTCATATGATAGTAGTGCGAATTTGCAAACACAAAAGTTGCTACAGCCGTTACGGCAGATGACAAAAAAGCAGCGTTTTAGCGCTCTTCTTGAGCTTTTTGACAAGCAGCAGCTAGACTATACGCTTGATCCGCCCGAGTATGAGATGCAAAACTTTGTCGACTCATTTTTTGTGCACCAAAAAAGCGGCTATTGCGTACACTTTGCATCGGCATTTGCGACGATGGCACGGATGCTTGATATCCCTTCACGTGTTGTGACGGGGTTTGTAGGCAAATATGAAAATATGGTAGAAAATTATCTCATCATCCGTCAAAGAGATGCGCATGCATGGGTAGAAGTGCATTTAGATGAGCGTGGTTGGGTGCGGGTGGACCCGACTGTGTTTGCAGCAAGCAACCTCACACCGCAAGAAAGAGATACGCGCAATGAATCGCTGTATCTGCATTTAAACTATATCAAATACAAGATACAAAGATGGGTGCTGTATTATGATTATCTTTTTCAGCGAGAGTTTTTTACCAATTTAGCAACCGATATGCAGTATCTGCTTAAGTTTGTCGCTTTAATTGTTGTATTATTGCTTATGGGCGTGGCTATCTTTGTGATGCTTCGCAAGCGAAGGTGTGGGTCAAAAGCACAGTGCTTGATGCAAAGATTGCTGAAAAAGTTAGCCAAAAAAGGTATTGTATGGGATAAAAAAAGAAGTCTGCACCGCTTTTTACTCGCGCAAAAGTTGTATGAGATCGATGTATTGTACCACAAGATCGAGTATGCAAAAACGCATAAAAAAGGTGATGAAAAACGGTTACAAGAGTTGATAAAACAGCTTTAATACGCTACATTGCTCAGATACAAGCCACTTGATGATGCGGGCTTTGTAAAGATCTTTTTTTGCCCGCTTAATTGCAAAACAATATCCTCTATTGCTGCTTTATTTTGAGCAACGGCGATGGCAGCTCCTAGCATCAACCGCACCTGCGCGCGCAAAAAGCCGTTTGCTTTAAAGCAACAGATGGTGTAGCCGTGTAGGGTTTTGATTTTTGCGCTTTTGATGTCTCTAACGGTGCTTGTAACGTCACTGCCGCTTTTGCAAAATTCGCTAAAATCATGAACCCCGACAAACTGCTGCATCGCCTGTAGCAGCAACTGCTTGTCGATACCGCTGTAGCGCGCTATATAGGGTTGTTGGTATATTGAGATTGATTCTTTAATAAAATATTGATAACTGCGGCTTTGTGCGCTAAAGCGCGGATGAAAATCCTTTTGTGCAGGTACAAGTGATTTAAAATAGATCCCCTTTGCAAAAAGGTTTTCATTCAAAATCTTATGCAACTTATCAAGGTCACTCCAAAATGGCGGCAGCATAAAGGATATGAATTGCTTTGAAGCGTGCACTCCTCGATCGGTTCTACCGCTAGCTTGAAGTTTTGTATCGATATTGAACTTTTTTAAGCATTTTTCTATCGTACCGGCTACGGTGTTGTCTGTGTAGGTTTGTCTTTGAAAGCCCAAAAAACGCGATCCGTCATAAGCAATCACTGCACATACTTGCATCAAAAAAACCGCAGTACCCGTTTTTTAAAGAGATAAAAGCTTACTATTTGCAAACCTAATAACACCGCTAAGCCTATAGGAAGGGAAACATTTTTTGTTAACTGATCGATGATAACAAGGTAGCTGACGATTGTTATTAAAAGTGTGGGAAAAAGTCTACTTTTTTGATAGCGCGGGTGGATAATAGAAAATGCTGCTATGGCTAAAATCGTAAATAGCGGCATCAGCGAAATATACACCCCGTATCTAAAATCCTCCATTTTATCACTATCTTCAAAACGATCGTTCCAATATCTTGTGATCGAGATAAAATCACTCTCTTTAGCAATAGAAGATTGAAATAGCGTCATCTTTTCAAAATCGATGCGTTCAATGCTTGTGTCACTGTATGTGTGCCCCGTTCCTCGCATCATACTAAATTCAGTATCGCCTTTTTTGTTAAATATCTCTCCCTCTTTGGATTTAAATATCTGCTCACTCTCTTCATCGATTTGAAAGACAACCACATCTTCAAAAATCCCATCTTCATCCTCACTTGCGACATACACAAAAAAGTTTCCAAAACTTTGTCCGAGTTCACTGGGTTTGATATTGAGTTTTGCATGGGCAACTTGATCGTTTTTAAATGCTTCATAGATCTGTTGTGTTTGCGGTGCAAGTAGCAGAGAAAGCGTGAGTAAAATCGCTGATGTGATCGCAGCAAGCAAGTAAAGTCTTCGCAGTACGAAAAAGGGTGTGATACCTGCTGAAAACAAAACGATCAGTTCGTAATCGTTTGAAAGTTTATTGAGCGTCACTCCCACACTTACGACAAAAGCCACAGCAAGGGTATAAAAAAGCAGTTCAGGCAGGGAGTAGCCGTAGATCTTTATCATCTGCATAAAATCCACTTGAATATAAGAAGTGATGGAAGCCATAGAGATAAAAAGAATAATGGAGCCGATAGCAAAAAGCGGTAAGAATACCGTTATAAAACTAGCGGCAAAGTTTTTGGAAAAAAAGCTCTTAACCATACAGTTGCGCTCCTAAAGCGAGAAAAAAATCATCAAAAAGAAACACAATCAGTGTCGCAAGTGCTAAAAAGGGTACAAATGGCACTTTATTGTCTGTAGCCACAAGTGAGGGGATAAGTGCTAAGAGTGCAGATAAAAAGATAGCAAAGAGTGCGTTTGGTAAGCCAAGCAGTGCACCCATCGTTGCAGCGATCATGATATCACCCTCTCCCATCGCTTCTTTTTTCAGTAGATACGAAAGGCTAAAGCGAAGCAGCGCAAACCCTCCTGCAAGCAATAGCGCATCATGAAAAGCGGTGATAAAATCAATCTGAATAAGCGCAAAGACAATAGCAGCTAAGTTGAGACTATCAGGAATCGCAAAATATTTAAAATCGATCATCGTTAACGCTAGCAGCATCGAAAAAGCAAGCGAGGCACCCAAAAGATCGATACTCAATCCAAGCTTGAAATACAATACGACAAAGATTGATGCGGTAATAAGCTCTACAAGTGGATAGATTTTGGAGATAGGGCTTTGGCAAAACCCGCACTTGCCGCGCAAAAATATCCATGAAAAAAGCGGTACATTGTGCCATGGACGTAGCTTGTGTTTACACTGCGGACAGTGTGATGCGGGAAATGCGATATTTTTATCCTCCGGTATACGGTAGATCAGCACATTTAAAAAAGATCCAATGCTTAAGCCTATTATTACAATTAAAAGTAGTTCCATCTACAATCCTCCAAATCGTCTCTGTCTCTTTTCATACATCTTCATAATAGCATCAAATTGTTCACTGCTAAACTCCGGCCAAAAATCATCCACAAAAAAAAGCTCTGCATAGGCGCTTTGCCACAGTAAAAAATTTGATATGCGTTGCTCGCCGCCGCTTCTTATGATGATATCGACATCTTGGCTAAAATCAAGCTGTTGCATAATCTTTTCTTGCGTAACATGTCCGCTTACCTTTTGCACCGCTCTACTGATCTCATCACGCGCTCCGTAGTTGAGTGCTAAATACTGCGTAAAGTCGTCAAAATCTTTTGTAATATCTTTAAGGTGCGCAATCTGTTTTTGTACCTTTTGGCTAAAAGCACTCAGATCCCCGATCGTATCAAATCGTATCTTGTGTTTGATATAGGTTTTTTCTTCATCAAGAAGATATTTATACAGCAGCTTCATTAAAAACTCGATCTCTACTTTTGGGCGTTTCCAGTTTTCGGTACTAAAGGTGTATAAAATCAGGTTTTTAATATCGCCTCTTTGCACGCAGTGGGTTGTGATACGGCGTGCGACTTGCGCTCCCTTTTCATGTCCGTAGGTGCGTTTTTTTCCTCTTTCTTTTGCCCATCTGCCGTTGCCGTCCATGATTATTGCTACTGTTTTCATCCTAGCCTTTCATATCAAGCAATGAGCTGTTGAGATTAAATAGCGGCTTTGGTTTTGAAACAGTGACGGTGACGCTATCAAAATCCAACTCTTTGCTTTGCATTTTAAGATATCTTGCGGTGTTGTCAAAATAGACTTGCAGTTGCAACTCTTTAAACTCCGCATTAGTAAGCACACTGCCGCTAACAGGACCGAGATTGACAAACTCCGCATAAAAATCGACGCTGTTTTTTGTAACGCTCATCTTGTTTTTATTGCTGTACTGAAACAGTGCGTAGCGATCACGGTACTCAAAAGGCACCGTCACTACACCATGATGCAAGCCTAAAAGCATATCGGTGATAAATTTGAACTCTTTTTCGCTTGAAGTGGTCGCTAGGGCTTCTATTAAGCGCTGTTTGAAAATATTGAGATTTTTAAGTACTGCAAACTCAAAGTTTTTGAAAACAAGCGGCGGTTCTTTTTGCAAATATTCAGGCTTTATCAGCGGGTGCTGTAGCTGCACGATCCCTTTTGATTCGCGCATCTGCGCCCAATACTTTTTTCCCACCTCAAGAGGCATAAAACTTTTTGTCTCTACCTTTTGGCTGCCCACTTCTAACTCATAGCGGTTACCAAAAAGTTTTTTGATCACCTTAAGCTCAAACGCTAAGGATGTGTTTATCTGGATACTGTTTTTATTAAAGCTTGGTTGCAGCGTATCAAGAGCGGTGAGTTTGTTTAAAAATGAGATCATAACTCTTTGCAACTTTGTAGTATCATTTTTGCTATTGCTAGTTTGTCGGCTTTGGCAAAGTGTTGCTGCTTGGTTTGGGTGATAAAGGTTACTTCATTATCATCACTGCCAAAACTTTCACTACCGTCTAAGACATTTAAACACACCGCATCTAACTCTTTTTGCGTTAGCATCGCTTGTGCATTTTGTGTAGCCGTGGCTGCGTCAAGTTCGG
>JBNJHJ010000082.1:0-7558 GCA_051748365.1 Campylobacterota bacterium | reverse complement strand
TGCAACCTTAATAGAATCAACGATATTATCTTTAATACTATTGGCTTTATTGCTCGCTTCATCGATAACGGTTACGGACTTTTCTACATTGTTGCCCACTTGTGTTGCCGTGGTAGAGAGTTCATGCGAAATACTTGCGTTTTCATTGCTTGATTGTTTTGTATTAGAGATAAGATCATTAAGTGAAAGCAAGAGTTTATTAAAGCCCACTGCAATCTCTTGTATCTCTTTTGGTGCGTCACTATCTAGTTTAATTCTTAAATCATGCTCTTTTGATATTGCAAGCAGGCTCTCTTTCATTTTTTCAATCGGCTTGATCAATCCCGTATTGATAAGATATAACGCTACTAAAACAATAAGAATCAACACTACCACTACCGAGATCACAATCTTATTGCGCAGGCGATTGGGTACTGCCATCACTTCAGCCTCATCAATTTCAGAGATGATAGCCCAAGAGAAATCTTCGTTGATATTAAGTTGACTGTACGCTGAAAAAACAGGATTACCATTATAATCTTTAATCAACTGCACATCCTCTTTTGCGTTAAATGCCTCTTTTGTAGCATCTGTTTTAACAGAACCTTGCGTAGGATTGGCAAATGAGTTTTGTACCGAGTGCGTTTGCGGAGACAAAAAGCTGTCGCTTCGCATTAAATTATCACTTCCGACTAAATAATCTTCTTGCGTATCGCCGTACCCTTCTCTAAATTGCATAATTTCGCTAATTGTTTTATTACTCATTTGAAATGCTAAAACCACCTCTTGAGAATCAACGGTAAAAGATTTTGCAACAAACATTGATGGTTTACCATCGCTAGGTGCATACGGTGCCATATCCGCAAACGTGACACGATTATTTTGTAGTGCATTTTTCCATACCTCTGCCAAGCCGCTTTGGCTTAAACTACCGCTTGATAGGTTTGCACCAAAATCACTTTCTTTTGTGACGCTATACATCACGTGACCCTCTTTACTGATTATGAAAATATCATAATAGCCGTAGGTATCCATATACTCTTTTAACTGTGCATCATACACCGATGCCGCATCTATAACTTCGCTATTATCAGTTGGAAATGCAGCATCTGCACCGACGCCGTAACTTTGCTTAATAGAGAGCAGATTCTGCGCAAGATCATTGACATGTGCGCTTTTTGCACTCAGAGTTATATTTGCAATTTTACTCTTAAAATACTTCTGTATTTGACTTGCTTTGATGTCTCGTGCCGTTGTGAGATTATTCATACTCGTGCTTACTAATGCATCTTTACTCTCTTTTACGGCAAAATAGGTCGAGACCGCACCCACTAACAGCAATGACAGGACAATTAAAGCGATAACTTTAACTTTTATAGAACCATTTTTCAACTTCGATCCTTTTGGAAATAATATTTAGTATACTCAAAAATAATTACAAAACCTGTTTATATCACGCACACTTTTCCATACAAATTCTCTCCGTGATACAGTGAACTTTGTTTATTGAGAGTAAAGCTGTGGCAGGGATCAAAAATCACACCGTCAAACACTTTTCCCTCCTGTATAGAGGCATCGATGCCAAATAGCTTAGCAGGATTGTAACAGATCTTTTGAATGAGCGAGACCATATCTAAATGACCCGTTTTAACCAATGAATAACAAAGCGGCAAAAACTCTTCAAGCGTATCTATCCCGTAACTTGCCTCGGCAAACGCTAAATCTTTATCCGAACTGGTTGTTTTTGCATGCATCGAGGTAATAATATCTATGGAATCTAACCTATCAAGTAGCATTTGACGAAGCGGCGGAAATATCTTTGCTTTTGTATTAAATCCTAAACACGCACTGCTATCTTTTAAGATATGGTGAATCGAACTACTGACTAAACAATCCCCTCTTTGATCGATTCCCTCTTCAGTGCCTAGATTTAAAAACAAAAGCTCTACACCGTAAAACTGTGCCATATGTGCAATCTTTACCACTTCTACGCTTTCACAAAGCGTAGATACGCCCGCGATTCCAAGCTTATTAGAAACTCTACCCTCTGCAACCATCCCCGCACCTTGCAAAGATTTTGAGTTAGCGTTGCAGACAATAGGAACATTTTTTAGCTTTGCGTATTCAAACGCTCTTGCAATGAGATTGAGATCATAATCGCTATCGATCTCTATAGCAACGGCACCTTTATTGATCAAGATCGCAATATCACTCAACCCGTCTTTCTCTTTTGCATTGATAAGAGGTTTAAAACAGACCTCTTCAAAGCTGCTTTTTAACTGCAACGATTCTAAGGAGGTTTCATTATTTAAAATAGGTGTCGTCTTTGAACTATTGATTATAGTGCCGATCCCGCTTTTTTGTGCTTTTTGCACCACTCTTGAAAGCGCTTTGATACTGCCGTTGCTAAAATTCGTACCCACATCGATGAGCTTGGGAAACAGATACATTTGAGCTGCATCGACCATGTGAGCATCTTCTAAATTGTGTCCGATTTTTTGGATCACTCCATCAACGATTTTGACATCACTGACATACTCTTTGTCACTATCTATAATCCGTATATTTTGTAAAACCATTATAAACTCCTTGCTTTTGCAACACATGAATAGATCGATGTTTCTTGTGCAGTGTGTACTTCTACTCCCTGCGGCAACGCCTCTTTGGTTGTTTTTCCGATAGCCACGGCTTTTAATCCGCTAAAAAATCCGTAGTTTTCTTCAAAGCACGCAACGGTTGAGGGGGAGGTAAAGATAAAGATATCTTCTTGTTTAAACGCTACATTCTCTTTGGCACTGCAAAGCGTTTCATACACGCATATCTCTTGAAAATCGATATTGTGTTGCTGTAAATGCCAAATCATATCAAAGGCTAAAACTTTAGCGTGGGGAAAAAAGATCTTTTTATCTGTGTAGTTTTTCTTTACAATCTCAAATAATTCTTTACCGTATCCATGAGCATTTTGCAGCGGACGCATCCCCATCTTTTGTGCATACACTGCAGTGGGCGTTGATACGCACAATACATCATGCCCTGCAATCTCTATACCGTTATGTATCAATGCATTGACCGATTCTTTGGAGGTTAAAAGCGTAAGATCAAACTGCGTAAGATCGATATCACAATCATAATATGAAGTGGTTATTTGCGGGAGGTTACAAACACCCTCGTAGGGTGTTTGATCTTTTGAAAGTAGATAGATTATAGCTCTACTCCCACTCTATAGTTGCCGGTGGCTTAGAGCTAATATCGTATACGACTCTATTGATCCCTTCAACTTCATTAATAATTCTTCGACTAATATTTTCAAGCAGATCATGAGGCAGATGTGCAAACGTAGCCGTCATACCGTCAGTTGCTTCTACAACACGCACGCACACGGTATTATCATAGGTTCTATTATCCCCCATCACGCCCACGCTTTTGACGTTAAGCAACACGGTAAAGGCTTGCCATGTTTTGTCATAATACCCGTTTGCCCGTAACTCATCAAGCATGATCACATCGGCTTTTCGAAGCAGCTGCAGATCAGGTTTGTTAACCTCACCCATGATTCTTATCCCAAGTCCCGGTCCGGGGAATGGATGACGACCGATCATATCTTTTGGCAAGCCTAGTTCAAGCCCTAGTTTTCGTACCTCATCTTTAAAGATCTCTCTAAGAGGCTCGATCAGTTCAAACTCCATCCACTCAGGCAATCCCCCGACGTTGTGGTGTGATTTGATCGTTTTGCTAGGACCTTTAACAGAAACAGATTCGATAACATCGGTATAGAGTGTTCCTTGAGCTAAAAACTCTATGCCGTCATACTTTTTCGCCTCAGCATCAAACACTTCGATAAAGGTTTCACCGATAATCTTTCGTTTCCTCTCAGGATCGGTAACGCCTTTGAGCTTACTTAAAAATATTTCACTTGCATCTACAGTGATCAGATCAACGCCAAGACGCGTTTTAAACATCGCCTCTACTTGCTCTTTCTCGTTAGCCCGAAGCAATCCGTTATCCACAAAGATCGGCACAAGCTGCTCACCGATCGCTTCAGCTAACAGTGCTGCAACCACAGAGCTATCAACCCCGCCGCTAACGCCGCATAGTACCTTTTTATCGCCCACTTTGGCTTTTATTTCAGCAATCTTTTCCTTTGCAAAACCGCCCATGTTCCAGTTGCCGTCACACCCGCAGATATCTTTTGCAAAGTTTTTCAAAAGCCTTATACCCTCTTTTGAGTGATACACTTCAGGGTGGAATTGAAACGCATAGATATGCTCACTCTCATGCGCAATCGCTGCATAGGGAGAGTTAGAACTTGTTGCGATCTTTACAAAGCTTGGCGGCATCTTCTCGACACGGTCACCGTGGCTCATCCACACGATCTGTCCATCTGTGGTGTTATTGAAAATAGTGTGATTTCCTTCAAAATTAAGCTCTGCTTTTCCGTACTCGTGGTGGTTTGCCGCTATCACCGAACCGCCAAAATGCTGGCTAATAAGCTGCATTCCATAACAGATCCCCATGATAGGAAGCCCAAGATCGTAGATCTTGCTATCGGGATGATACGCATCTTTGGCATAGACCGATGCGGGACCACCGCTGAGGATCAACCCTTTTGGTTCTCTTTTTAAGATATCCTCTACACTTTCACTAAAGGGAACGATTTCACAATAGATGCTTTCTTCTCTTAATTTTCTTGCAATTAACTGCGTATACTGACTTCCAAAATCTAAAACTACGATACCTGCTTTATCCATTACTTTCCTTGATTATTTTGCTTAGTTTCCATCATATGCGAACCGATTGATTGCGGTGCACCCAGAGCATTTTCGATGATCGCTTTGGCGGTATTGAGCCGCAGCTCAAGCAATCTTCCGACATTGCGCTGTTCATACACAAAACGCTTAGCTTTCATCAATCCTTCGCGGTTTCGCACAATCCCTACATTATCCCACATGATGCGTCTAAGTTTTCTTTTTATAATTTTATCATCTTTTTCATGTAATACAGTTTTGTCATCCTCACTAAAACTATAAAACTCCAGATCAAAAGCCGATCCCATCACATGCTGTGCGGCACGTTTAGCAAAGACTAGCCCTTCTAAAAGCGAATTACTTGCCAAACGATTTGCCCCGTGAACGCCGCTACTTGCACACTCACCGATAGCATAAAGATTTTTTATATCATACACTTGCCCATATTCATCGGTTTTTATCCCCCCGATTGCGTAGTGAAACGCCGGAGAGATGGGGATCTTATCTTGAGGTAGATTGAGCCCTACCTCTTTAAACGCTTTGTAGATATTGGGAAAACGCTTTTGAAAATACTCTTTTTGAAAACTTGAAAGATTGAGATACACCTCTTTGCCCGTTTTCTTTTTATAATCATATATTGCGTGGCTAACGATATCACGTGATGCTAACTCTCCGCGCTTGTCATACTCGCTGACAAAGCGTACCCCGTCTTGATCTTCAATCGTCGCTCCCTCACCGCGAAGCGCTTCGGTAAGCAGCATCTTTCGCGCCCATGGGATCTTTGTAAAAACCGTTGGATGAAACTGCAAGTAGTGCATATTTTCAAGTTCTACCCCCTTTTCATAACAGATCCCTTGAATATCGCCGCTGATAGATTTAGCGTTGGTGTGGTATTCATACAGCGATCCTACCCCGCCGCTTGCGATGATGACCTTTTTTGCTTTGAGGATATAGGGTTTGTACTCTATCATCACCTTAACGCCAAAACATTTTCCGTTTTCTATTAAAAGATCATACACAAGAGAGTTTTTAAGCAAAAAGTGTTTGTTTTGTTCCATCATAAAATTGTGCATATACCGACCCGTCGCATCACCTACATGCAAAATCCGCGCGATGGAGTGTGCGGCTTCTTTGGTGTATTGGAGCTTATCACCCTCCCTATCAAACCCAAAGCCTCTATTGATGAGATCTTCAATCACTTCTATACTTTCTTTGCTCATGATCTCTACGGCTTTTTTGTCATTGGCAAAGCAGCCCGCTTCAAGCGTATCACGGCTATGTAGTCCGATATCTTTTTCATCTCTTGCGGTGGTGATGCCTCCTTGGGCGTAAAAGGTGTTACACTCCCATGCAAAATCTTTACAGATATTGAGCACCTTCATCTGCGGGGGCAGATTCATACTCGCATACAGCCCCGCTATGCCGTTACCGATTATTATCACATCATAATTTTTTACCACTATCTCTCTCCTTGGGTGCTGCTTGGTACATGCACCGGATCGGTTTTATATCCGCACCCGCTTAAGATAAAAACCACCACTAAAGATGGTATAATCACTTTATGAAAAAAGCTGAAACTATTATTTCTCATCTATTAAAAAAACCTACCTTTCAAAATGCCGCTAAAGCAGAGTGCTTAGAGCTGTTGATTACGCATGCACTGCCAAAAAATCTCTCACGGTTTGTGAGTTTTTGCTATATTAAAAATGATTCACTCTTTATTGCTATTACCCATCCCGGAGTAAAAATGGAACTGTATTATAAAGGGAATTTGTTAAAAAGTATATTAGTTATGCTCAAAAAAACAAATCCAAAGTGTCAAATGTTGGCTTTTAGTGACATAAAAGTGTTCACAACCAATAAGATAGATCGTGAAGTTGACGAAAATACGGTGCCGCGCTATTATGAGCACTCGCAAGCAGCATTTGAGAATTTGGCCGTGGATGAAAAACTGCATGCGCAATTTGAGCAGATCCGCGCGCAGATAAAGCAGCAGATGCCGTGAATACCGATCATTTATTAGAACAAACCCTGCAAAATCTGCCAAGTGATGCGGGTGTTTATCAATTTTTTGACAGCCATGATCGCTTGCTGTATGTCGGCAAAGCCAAAGTCTTAAAAAATCGCGTTAAAAGTTATTTTCGCTTTACCCCCTCGCTGCGCCCAAGCCCTGAACTGGGTCCTCGAATATTTAAGATGATTATGCAAGTGTATAAACTTGATTATATCGTTGTAGATAGTGAAGAAGATGCGCTTATTTTAGAAAACTCTCTTATTAAGCAGTTAAAACCCAAATACAACATCTTACTTCGCGATGATAAAACCTACCCCTATATCTATGTAGACACTGCGCAAGATTTCCCCCGAATCGATATCACAAGGCGGGTGCTTAAAAGTAGCTCTATCAAATACTTCGGTCCCTTTCCAAGTGGAGCCAGAGATATCGTCGATACGATCTATGAAAATTTTCAACTGGTGCAGAAAAAAAACTGTCTCAAAGGACAAAAAGCGTGCCTCTTTTATCAGATGAAAAAGTGTTTAGCCCCCTGTGAAGGCAAAATAGACAAAAAAGAGTATGCAAAGATCTTAGATAGAGCCACGGAACATGTCAAAAAACCGCAAAAACTTGTAGCGATGCTAGAGCAAAAGATGCAGTTTTTAGCCCAAAACGAACGCTTTGAAGAAGCGGTTGTGATGCGAGATCGCATTCAAAAGCTTCAAGCGATCAATGTCCAAAGCAATATCGATATCGCAAAACTTGTCAATTACGATATCTTTGCGGTGGATAAAGATGAGCATCGAGGCGTTGTCGTAAAGATGTTTGTTCGCGACGG
>JBNJHJ010000081.1:0-7583 GCA_051748365.1 Campylobacterota bacterium | reverse complement strand
AAAAAAAAGCTCTCTAGTGCAAATGTTGAGTATGTTGTCATTGCACCTAAAAATCCGGTTGTGATAAAAGCTTTCATTGTGGGAGAAAAAAGGGTACTCGTGTAGAAAAACCCAAAGGCAAGCCCTAATAAAAAACTACCGCTAACATTTACGACCAATGTACCAAATGCAATGGAGTGGGGAAAAAGTTTATGCACCCAAGAGATGATTAATGTCCTTGCAACTGCTCCCAAGAAGCCGCCGCTACCGACTGCGATTATTGTGCTTATACTCATAATCAATCACCTCTTGCATCTGCTCTTTGGTCTTTTCGTACCAATCGTTTTGCATACAATCAACAGGCGGCAAATAAATAACTTTGATTTTGGTTTTGGTATACTGCTTTGTTTTTGTATTAAGCATTTGATGGGCTCCTACAATCACTACAGGTTGTACTTGTAGTTTTAGCTTGTTTACCAAAAGCTTTGCGCCTCCTTTAAACTTCCCTAAAGGTTGTTCTTTGATGCGAGTCCCCTCCGGAAAGATGCAGACTACCCTATTGTCTTGCACTCTATCTTTCACATCTTTGATCAATTTCACCAAACCTGCTTTATTCTCTCTATCAACCACAATCATCTTGAAATACTCAAGCATATAGCCTAAAACAGGTACTTTGAGCAGTTCACGTTTTGCAATCCATGAAAGATTATGCTTTGATACGGCTTCAAGTAGAAAAATATCGACAAAACTTTGATGATTGATCAAAAAAAGTTGCGTTTTTTCATGCTCAATCCCCGCAACTTCAATCTCAATATTTGGTGCGATAAAAGCGTTCTTACACCCTTTTTTTCGCAAATCTTTTTTAAAGATTCGTGCTTTAAAACCTATCCAAAACGCCCAATACATAAAGGAGAGGTTGTAAAGATAGTATTTAATTTTTGATAATACTGTCATCTTTTATCCATCCAATCATCGAATTATCAAACTCTACCTTAGTATACCCCTTGTAACGACTTAAACGTTTAACATCTTCATTTTCATCGAGTTTTACTATTGCGGTTGCATTTTTGGTAGGCAAAATATATACAACACTATCTTTTTTAACACTTACTGTTGCTAGAGGTTTGATCACTACAAAAAGATACGCTATACAAAGCAGTGCAAGCAATGCAATAAGGTAACTGCGTTTAAATAAAAACAAAATGATAAACAGCAGTGCAAAACCGGCTGAAATATATATTTTTAATTGATAAATTCTACCTTGATGCGGATGCAATTCTGTTTGCGTACTCACACTTGCTCTTTGTGAATTTATCGGAAATTCTATATATTTATATGATTTAGTATCTAAATCAAAGTAGGAAAATTCAAAACTATCGACTTGGTTATCAAAAACCCCAAAGTAAGTAATATCATGATTAGGTGCATTTTGTGTACTTTGCCGGATTCCTTGCTCTATAGCACCACTGACACTGAAGTCACTAAGATCGGAATACTTCGCATGGATCTTAACGGCAACGATATTGCTTTCATCATCAAAAAAAGATGTTTTGAATTTTTTGACCTCTAACTCTTTTGCAATAATTTGTGCGTAATTTTGAGGTGGATTCAATTGTGTAGCTCTGTGTGTTTGTGCCGCTAATTCTACCTTTTGCATTGCCGAATAATCATTTTCAATCATTGTGACATCAATTTGGGGTGTTGTAAAATTTTTTGCGCCGGCTTTAAGGAAAAATGTATAGTATGTTTTTATTGAATCTTTTGTTTTGTGAGGTTTATTTGGATTAAGTATCGTAGTATTTTTTTGCTTATCAAATTCAAAATAGATCTTTGCATCATTTTTTGGAGTAATCACTTCAACAGTAATCTCATAGATTTGTCCGACATAGACATCGTCGGCTTTTATCGTCTCTTTTGCGTAAAATTGGGCATAGGCGGCAATTGTAAAAAGCCCTAATAATAGAGCTTTTACAAAGAGGTTATTTTTCATATGATTACTTCAAAAAACCTTCAAGCATCGCTACTCCGTCGCTTGATCCTAACATATCCTCTACAGCCCTCTCGGGATGGGGCATAAGCCCAAAAACATTTTTTTCTCTGTTACAGATTCCTGCTATGGCATCTACTGAACCGTTTGGATTAGCAATGGTTCCCTTGGCATCGCAGTATTGCAACAATATCTGTTCATTATCTTGCAATGCTTTTAATCCATCATTATCAATATAATAGTTTCCATCGGCGTGGGCTATGGGAATATTTACGATATCATCTTTATTAAATTTGTTTAAAAATAGATTACTAGTGTTGCTTACCTTGAGATGATGGTGTTTTGAGATAAAATGAAGATTTTCATTTCGCTTCAATGCACCGGGCAATAGATGTGACTCGGTTAAAATTTGAAAACCATTACAGATACCCAACACATTACCGCCTCTTTTAGCAAATTCTGCTACCTCTTGCATAATAGGTGAAAATCTTGCGATCGATCCACTTCGAAGATAATCGCCATAACTAAATCCACCGGGAACAACGACAAGGTCCGGTGTCTGTAAATCGTGCTCTTTATGCCATACAATCTGTGTTGTTGCTCCCAATCTCTCAAACGCATACTGCGTATCAAATTCACAATTAGTTCCCGGAAACCTTAAAATTGTTACTTTTACACTCATTTTTCAAGCTTTACGTCATAATCTTCAATTACAGTGTTTGCTAAAAGCGTATCACACATCTTCACTACATCAGCTTGGCTTACATCTTCAGCCACATCTAAAACGATCTGTTTTCCTGCTCTTACGTCGTTTACACCTTTAAACCCCATAGCACCAAGTGCGTGTTGCATCGCTTTACCTTGTGGATCCAAAACTCCATCTTTTAAATAAATATTTACTACTGCTTTAGCCATTATTTTACCCCTACTTTTGTTCTAATCTTTTCAAAACCTCTTCATACGCAACTTTAACGCTGCCGATACCTTGTCTAAATCTGTCTTTATCTAACTTTTCATTGCTCTGTGCATCCCAAAATCTACAGCTATCGGGAGTTATCTCATCAGCTAGAAGAATATTTCCTTTGCTATCTTTTCCAAACTCAAGTTTAAAATCTATAAGCCGTAAACCTCTATCTAGAAAATAAGGTTTTAATATAGCATTGATTTGACGCCCTAACTTTTTTAACTCCTCTAAATCTGCTTCGTTATCTACGCACTCAAGCAAAATAGCATGTTCATCATTGATAATAGGATCATCTAAATCATCATCTTTGTAGCAAAACTCAACAAGAGAAAACGGAAGCACCTTGCCGTCTTGGATTCCTAACCTTCTCGTTAGCGACCCTGTTGCAACATTTCTTACAATCACTTCTATAGGAATAATCTCAACTTTTTGGACTAAAAGATTGTTGCTATCAAGAGTATCAACATAGTGAGTTTTTATCCCTTTTTCTTCAAGCATTTTAAAAATCGCCGTTGTTATTTGACAATTTAGTGCACCTTTTCCCTCTTCGCTACCCTTTTTCGCGTTGTTAAATGCCGTTAAATCATCTTTAAACTCCGCAATATATTTTGTTGTGTCTTGGGTTTTAAATATCTTTTTTGCCTTTCCCTCATATAACATCTCATGCTTTTGCATCTATTTTCTCCCTTGTACAATAATTAAAGATTTCAATATATCTACAGCAGTTTTCAACTGTGCATCTTCATACAAATCATCACCTGAAATTATAGCATCACTGTCTTCTGATTTTTCTTTAGAAGAATCTTTTGCCGTTTCTTCTAACTCTTTTTTTAGGTGCAACTTCAGATCCTTTTCTCGAATACTAAATGCACTTTCTTGCACTCTTTCAATTTCGCCTTCATCAACTTCAATATCAGGATCAATCCCTACTGCTTGAATGGTTCTACCACTTGGAAGATAATACTTTGCCACCGTCAATCGTATCGCTTCATCACCCTTGCCTACTTGAAGAATCTGCTGTACGCTACCCTTGCCAAACGTATTTTTCCCTACGATAACGGCTCTTTTATGATCTTGTAGCGCACCGCTTACGATCTCGCTAGCACTTGCGCTCCCGCCGTTTACTAAAACAACCATCGGTGTTTGGGTATCGCTACCTCTTGATTTAGCATCGTATTGGGTGTTTTCACTATCAATCTTGCCCTTTTGACTAACAATAACCCCTTCATCCACAAAAAGATCTGTCAACCCTATTGCTTGATAGAGGTCACCTCCCGGGTTATTTCGCAAATCCAAAACAATCCCGTTTGCCTCATGCTCTTTAAGTGCTTTTTTTACTCCCTCAACAACATTATTATCAAATGATTTGACGCGGATATAAAGATGGCCTCCCTCAATAATTTTACTCTCAACCGATTTTACATTAATCACATCTCTTGTAATAGGAAAGGTCAAAGGTTTCTTTTCATCCTGCCTTACAACGGTTAGCGTCACCTCCGTGCCCGGTTCTCCACGCATCAGCGATACCGCTTCACTTAAGCCCATATCAATGGTGCTTTTTTCATCGATGCGAAGGATAATGTCTTGTGCTTTAATGCCCGCTTCGCTTGCAGGGGTATCATCAATCGGTGAAATAACGGTCAATGCACCATCACGTAACCCTACAACAATACCTAGTCCTCCAAACTCACCGCTCATCTTCTCTTGAAAATCATCAAACTCATCTGCACTCATAAATGAGGAGTGTGCATCTAGATTTTTAAGCAACCCGTCAATCGCCTTATTGATCACATCTTCAAAATCAACATTGTCTACATATTTGTACTCTATTGTAGACAACACCTCTTCAAATTTTTTGATAGCTTCTAATCTCGTAACTACATTTTCTTCATCAGTTTTAGCTTCCAATCCGTGGGGTGTAAAAACTAAAAACATCACAAAAAAAGTAGAGATAAATCCTGCAAATATAAATTTTTTGTCTTTTCGCATACTTAAAAACCTTTGAAATTTAATTTAGCCTATATTTTAGCTAAAGTAACGTTTTTATTAGTTTAAATATCTTTTCACAACTCTCTAGATTACACTTTTCCTTGATTGAGTGGGGATAATAGATGTCAGGACCGATCGAAACTATCTCAAGATGGGGATATTTTTCGTTAATTACCGCACACTCCAAACCCGCATGGATTGCGGCAAATTCTGCATTATCGTAAACTTTTTGAACGTTTTTTGCAAATTCTGTAATTTTAGGTTCCCATGGACTATAAAAATCACTCTGCTGTACCGCAAAATCGGAAAAATGCTCCTTTGTACTTTGAGTAATCGTGTGTAATCCCTCATTTGTCATGCTGCGAAGACTCACACTAAAGCTGTTGTTATCAATTAGCGCAAAGTTTGCACTATCTATGACACTATTTATCGATTTATCATATGTTATCACCCCGTTTTGATAAGTTGCTATTTTGTTGATAAGCTCTGCTGCATTAGCAAGCACACGGTTGGTTTGTGGGTGTATCTCTATGACTTTAATCAGATCGGTTGATTGCAATGTATCGGCTCTTACGATAGCTTTAGAGTAACTTGCAATTGCATTCATCCTCTCTCCACCTTTAAACGCAACTAGATCTAACTTTTGGCCATCCAAAAACTGAGCAATAGAAACGATAGCGTTTGGGATAGGTTTGTCTATATCGATTCCTGAGTGTCCACCGTCACTTTGCACCGTGACTTCAAAACACCTTTTATACAAAGAGTTCACGTACACATTATCTTTATACATATGCAAATCCACTCCTCCGGCACAGCCTAAATAGATCTTTCCGTACTCTTCACTGTCAAGATTAAGCATCTTATCGGTTTTGATATCCACATCCAACTCTCTAGCTCCTATCAAACCGACCTCTTCATCGTTGGTAAACAAACAATCAACTTTGTAACCTTGCTCCATAAATGCTAGCATAAACGCACATCCCATACCGTTATCTGCCCCCAATGATGACTCTTTTGCCGATAAGATATCATTATCTTTAATCAGTTCAATCTCAGGAGCCTTTCCCATACAAACCATATCATAGTGTGATTGTAAGGTTATTTGAGAACCACGTGTTGTAAGAAGGATATTAGACGCTGCATCGACTTGAATATCGTAGCCGTATTTTTTTGCACATTGCAAAATATACTCTTTTGCTTTTGTCGTCTCTTTTGAACAGCGTGGAATTTTTGTCAATTGATTAAAATGTCGTAAATACTCTTGCATCATCTATCCTCAAATTTTTTACTATTTTATCAAATTATGCTACAATCACTGCATGAAAACGTCAATATTGATACTTACTGCATGCGCAATACTTTTTTCAGGCTGTCTTTATCCAAACGATACGGGTATTTCACACCGTTACTATAAAGATTGTTATGAATATTATGACCTATCGGGACGCTACCATAAAGAGTGCGATGAAAATCTCGTTGATTATAAAAGTATCAAAAAGCTCAATCCTTTTACCAATGAACAAAAACAGCAACCCGACCCTTGTGAAGGCTTAGATTGTCAGGGATGGTAACTACTTAAGAAGATAAAAATATTCCGGTTGTAAACTATCGGCATACGTTGAAACATATGCTACTTTATAACCGTGTCTATTTTCCACACTTGTGACAAGTCCTACACCGATCCCTTTTACAAATATATTATCCAAACCACTCGTTTTAACTAAATCACCCTTTTCAATCTCCATCCATTGGGGTATATATTTAACAACCATACTTTGATGATCAATTCCGTATATCACTCCGGGTGCTTCATCTTCACCGATATAAACTCCATAAATTGCTTGCGGATCAGAGTTTAAGATGATCATGGGCTTACCGTTTTTTGCTACAACGATACCTGCAGTAAACTTACCGTCTGTTGCACCATAGGTATAAGTGGGTTCAAATGCATCAAACCTCTCTACCCATAACCTATTATTATTTGCAATGTTCACATATGAAATTGCATTTACAAATAGTGCTTCTTTAATCAAAGGAGCCTCTTTTAATGTTAAAAAACGCTCTTTGTATGCAGTATTTAAAAGATTTTGTTCCGTAAGAGTCTGAATAAGCTTTTTCTGTTTTTGAATAGTTTTTGCTTGATTAAAGTGTAGTTCATACTGTTTTTCTAAGTAAAAAATAGTGTCAAAATAGGAAGTCTTGACACTATTGTACCGATCTATAAAAAAGGTTTGTATCACATCTTTTTGTGCATAGATGAGATAGAGCAAAATAAAAGAGAGTAATACTCCTAACTTTTTATCCATACACCGCTTATCTTTGCGTACTTAACTGCTGCAACAGATCTATCTCCTCTAACGCTTTTCCCGACCCGTTTGCTACTGCAAGCAGTGGATCTTCTGCGATAAAGACAGGTAGTCGAACAATATCAGATAAGTACTTATCAAGGTTTCGTATGAGCGCACCTCCTCCTGTAAGCACCACACCGTTTTCTACAATATCTCCTGCTAAATCAGGCGGCATCTGCTCCAACACTTGTAACAGTGCTTCACTAATTTCACGAATAGGTTCTCGCATCGCATCTTTTGCATCTTCGCTTGTCAGTTCAATCGAAGTTAAGAGATTTTCTACACTATCACGACCCTTCACAAGCATCTTTAAATC
>JBNJHJ010000080.1:0-7615 GCA_051748365.1 Campylobacterota bacterium | reverse complement strand
TGCGGAGTCTTTTAGATATATTTCGCAAAAAAATAAAGATGAAAAACTTGCAGCAGTTGCAGCAGCGCTTGATATTGCAAATCAAGGATACCTTGATAATAACAAAGCTCCAAGTAGAAAGTGCGGCGAGCCTGATAATAAAGCAAGCCACTTCTATGTAGCGCAATACTGGGCAAAAGCGTTAGCAGACAGTGATAATGCAACTCTTGCGCAAAAGTTTGCTCCAATCGCAAAAGCATTGGAAGAAAATGAAGAGAAGATAATGAATGAACTTAAAGGCAGTGAAGGCAGTGCAAAAGATATCGGCGGATATTACCATCCCGACGATGCTAAAGCAATGCAAGCAATGCGACCAAGCGCGACATTGAACGAAATTATCGACTCAATCTAATAAAATGCTACCAAACACTACACGTGTTTGGTGGATTGTTGCAAAATTGTAACTTTCTAAGATAGATCTACCTATTACGTGTAAGCATTACACAAAAAAATAAATTTATTTCCGTGAATGTGTTACTAAACAATGCATTATCAACTATTTTTTAGTATAATATTTGATTATGTTTTGTGCAAATTTAGACTGATTATAAAGGATTAATATGGCATCAGGAAAAAAAGTAGGGATTGTCGGAGCCGGAAACGTAGGCTCTACAGTAGCGTATAGCTTAGCTATGCATGGAGCATGCCATGAGATAGTACTGAGAGATAATAAAACCGCTCGTGCTAAAGGGATGGCACTAGATATGAGTCAAGCATCTCAAGCTGCGCGGCAGCACACTATCGTCACGTGCGCAGAAACAGCTGCACAACTGTGCGATTGTGATATCGTTGTGATTACTGCAGGGAGCCCAAGATTGCCCGGTATGAGTAGAGATGATTTGTTACTTACTAATGCAAATGTTATTCGTGAAGTTGTCAATGATATCAAGACTTATTCTCCCGATGCAATTATCATTCCCGTATCTAACCCGCTTGATGCAATGGTGTATACGGCAGTTAAAGATACAGGCTGGGATAGAGCTCGTGTTATCGGTATGGCAGGAATTTTGGACAGTGCAAGAATGGCACACTTTATCTTTGAGAAACTCGGCTATGGAGCGGGACAGATCCGTGCAAGCGTTATGGGGGGACATGGCGATGATATGGTGCCTCTTCCGAGATTCTCAACCGTTGCGGGGGTACCTTTGATGGATCTGTTGAGTCAAGAAGAGATCGATCATGTGGTCAATAAGACAAAAAACGGCGGAGCAGAGATTGTAAGCTACCTCAAAAGTGGTTCAGCATACTATGCACCGGCAAAGTCTACGGCACTAATGGTTGATGCAATTCTTAAAGATACAAAACAGATCCACCCCTGTGCAGTCTATCTTGAGGGAGAGTACGGATACCGTGACGTTGTAAGCGGCGTGCCGGTTATGCTTGGAGCCGGCGGAGCAGAAAAGGTGATTGAAGCTAACCTTAATGAAGAGCAAGCACAACGGTTTGCCAAATCGGTATCGAGTGTACAGTCACTACTTGACACTCTGCATAAAAATAACTTTTTTGGAGCGTAAGCGTGAGAGAGATAGAGTTTGAAACGGTTGTAAAAGCCGTCAGAGACATAGTGGTACATAGTGGTACAGACTTGCCAAAAGATGCATATGATGCATTGAAAAAAGCCTATGATGAAGAAAAATCGCCTGTTAGCAAAGAGGTATTAGCACAACTCCTTGAAAATGCCGACATTGCAAAAAATGAGCAAAGACCGCTTTGTCAAGATACGGGGTTAGCGGTATATTTTGTTAAAGTGGGCGAAGATGTAAAAGTCAAAGGCGGTACGCTGAAAGAAGCGATTAATAGGGGGACCGAGCTTGGCTATGAAGAGGGGTATCTGCGTGCTTCAACCTGCCATCCCTTTACTCGCGCAAACCTCAAAGATAGCGTAGGATATAATCTGCCTGCTATTATTCACTTTGATCTTGTGGAGGGTGATAAGATTGAGATAGAGTATGCCGCAAAAGGCGGCGGAAGCGAAAACGTAAGCCGTGCGCGAGTTTTCCCTCCTGCTGCGGGCAAAGAGGGCGTGATAGAGTATGTCAAAGAGGTTATCAGCGATGCCGGACCAAACCCCTGTCCTCCGCTTACGGTTGGAGTAGGGATTGGCGGGAGTTTTGAAAAAGCGGCAATTTCTAGTAAGCATGCACTGTATAGAGATATCGGCTCAACAAACGATGACCCCGAAATGGCGGAGTTAGAGCAACAGATCAAAACGCAGCTGAATAAGCTTGGCATTGGTGCGATGGGAATGGGCGGAACGCAAACGGTACTAGCGGTGCACATCGAGGCAAATCCGTGTCATATTGCAAGCTTGCCTGTTTCAGTGAATGTACAGTGCCACTCTTCACGTCATGCCCATATCACGATATAAGGAATTATTATGAGTCAAACATACCATTTAACCACACCTTTGAGTGATGCAGACGTTCAAAAATTAAATGCCGGGGATATCGTATTTTTAAGCGGCGTACTCTTTACCGCTCGAGATGCAGCGCATAAGCGGTTAGTTACCTTGATAGAAAACGGTGAAGAGTTGCCTTTTGATTTAGAAGGAAGCGTGATCTATTTTGTGGGACCCACTCCTCCAAAACCCGGTGACCCAATCGGAAGTGCGGGACCTACGACAAGCTACCGTATGGATAGCTATTCACCTATTTTACTCAAGCACGGATCAAAAGCGATGATTGGAAAGGGCAAGCGAAATCAAGAGGTTAAAGACGCATGTAAAAAGTACGGCGGTGTATACTTTGGTGCAACAGGCGGCGCGGGTGCATTGCTTGGCAAAAAGATCATCTCTTCAAAAGTCGTTGCCTATCCCGAACTTGGACCTGAGGCGGTACGTAAAATTGAAGTCAAAGATTTTCCCGTAACGGTGATCAATGATACGCAAGGTAATGATCTGTATGCACAGGGTCGTCAAATGTATGAAGAAAAGTAAGTGAAACAGCATAGACTTACACAGCGTTGCAAAATAGATATATCCACAAAAAGTGACGGTAATATGGCATACCATCTGCCGTCATCTTCTTTAGATGTTGCAAACAACAGAAAACAGTTTTTACAAAGATGCGGGCTTGATAGCGACAATACCGTTTTTATGAATCAATCCCATAGTAGCGATGTCGTTGTTGTAGATTCGTACGGGATCTATAATTGTGATGCCCTTGTAACGGATAACAAAGCGCTCAATCTTGCCGTATTGGTTGCAGATTGTATCCCCCTATTTATCTATGATCATCAAAAAGAGGTGATTGCAGCGATCCATGCAGGCAGAGTAGGTACTTTTAATACTATTGTACAAAACTGCATCACAGCGATGCAAAGTGCATACGGTTGTGAGAGTAAAGACCTTTTTTGTTATATGGGGCCATCTATTCATCAATGCTGTTATGAGGTATCGCAGCAAATGTGTAATATAGTAACAAAAAGTTTTTCACCTCAATTTGTTCACGGCAAAAATATCGATTTGCAGGGGATTAATAGAGCACAACTAGAGCAACTCGGGGTGCCAAATTCGCAAATCGAGATAGATTCTTACTGTACATGCTGTAATAAGGATCAATTTTACTCATACAGAGCAGATAACGAGAGTGCAGGAAGAATGGTCGGCATCATAAGCGTGGATTAAAGTTACCTTAGGTAACAACTAATCCTATATGAAAGAATTTACTGTATCAAATCTACACAATAAATACTATCTTTGACAAAATATCCTAGAAGCCTTTATCTTTTTGATCCAAAATTGCTATAATTTGGCAATGACAAATTTGCAAGGAGCATAGTTTGAATATACATGAATATCAAGCAAAACAGATTTTTAAAAAATACGGTGTACCTACACCGGAAGGAAAAGTTGCATTTTCCGTTGATGAAGCGGTTGCAAATGCAAAAGAGTTAGGTGGACCGATATGGGTCGTAAAGGCACAGATTCATGCCGGTGGACGCGGTCTAGGCGGTGGTGTAAAACTTGCAAAGAGTTTGGATGAAGTCAAACAGTATGCCGATGAGATCTTGGGCATGCAGCTTGTTACGCACCAAACGGGTCCTGAGGGGAAATTGGTACAAAAGATCTATATCGAAGATGGAGCAGATATTAAAGATGAACTCTATCTTGGTATGGTACTTGATCGTGCAAAAGAGATGCCTGTGATGATGGCATCAACTGAAGGGGGGATGGAGATCGAAGAGGTTGCCGCAAAATCTCCCGAAAAGATTATCAAAGTAGCAATTGATCCTGCAATCGGTTTTAGAGCCTTTCATGCAAGAAAGATCGCATTTGGATTAGGGCTTGACAAAACAGAACAGAAAAATATCTTTAAATTTGCAAAAGCATTGTATGATGTGTATATGGATAATGATGCCGAGATGATAGAGATTAATCCGCTTGTAAAAACATCAGAGGGTGACTTTATCGCTCTTGATGCGAAAATGGGCTTTGACGATAACGCCGTCGCAAGACATCCCGATATCGAAGCGATGCGAGATGAAAGTGAAGAGGATGCGGATGAACAAGAAGCAAGCGAGTATGGATTAAGTTATGTTAATCTTGACGGAAACGTCGGCTGTATGGTAAACGGTGCCGGACTAGCAATGGGTACGATGGATACGATCAACTATGTAGGCGGAGAGCCTGCAAACTTCCTTGACGTGGGTGGCGGAGCGAATCCCGAAACAGTTGCAAAAGGGTTTGAAATCATCTTAAAAGATCCAAACGTCAAGTCCATCTTTGTAAATATCTTCGGTGGTATCGTACGGTGTGATAGAGTGGCAAACGGTATTTTAGAAGCGACAAAGTTAATTGATGTTCATGTACCCGTTATTGTCAGACTTGACGGAACTAATGCACAAGAAGCTGCACAGATTTTAGAGAGTGCAGGAATTCAAAATATTATAACAGCTACAGATCTGCTTGATGGCGCAAAAAAAGCTGTTGCAGCAGCGAAGTAAGGGGAGAGTATGTCAATATTAGTCAATAAAGATACAAAAGTAATTGTTCAAGGTTTTACGGGAAAAGAGGGGAGCTTTCATGCCCAGCAGTGTATAGAGTACGGTACACAGATTGTGGGCGGGGTTACCCCAAACAAAGGCGGGCAAGAGCATTTAGGCAAGCCTGTATTTAACACGGTAGAAGAAGCGGTACAACAAACCGGTGCAACGGTAAGTATGATCTTTGTTCCGCCTGCGTTTGTCTCTGATGCAGTCATGGAAGCAGCCGATGCGGGGATTGAGCTAGCTGTTATCATCACTGAAGGAGCTCCTGTAAAAGATATGCAATCGGCTAAAGCTTATGCGGTAAAGATGGGAATGAAAACAATCGGACCAAACTGCCCCGGAATCATCACTTCGCAAGAGTGCAAAATTGGGATCATGCCCGGAAATATTTTTAAAAAGGGAAACGTAGGGTTGATCTCAAAAAGCGGTACGCTTACCTATGAAGCAAGTAACCAAGTCGTGCAAGAGGGATTTGGAATTACGACAGCAGTAGGAATCGGCGGGGATCCGATTATCGGGCTTTCTTATAAGCAGCTACTGCCGATGTTTGAAAGTGATCCCGAAACTGAAGCGATCGTCATGATCGGTGAAATCGGGGGTGATTTAGAGATTCAAGCGGCAAAGTTTATCAAAGAAAATATCTCTAAACCCGTAGTCGCGTTTATCGCAGGACAAACGGCACCTAAGGGTAAAAGAATGGGACATGCCGGAGCGATCGTTAGCGGTGCTGCGGGAACGGCAAAAGAGAAGATGGATGCACTTGAAGCTGCGGGAGTAAAAGTGGTAGTTTCACCTGCAGAGATCGGAAAAGCAGTAAAAGAGGTCCTTTCTAAATAAGACTTTCATGCCCCTCTTAAAGAGGGGTTTTTTGCTATTTATGCTACAATACTTCCAAAAAAGAGCATAGGAATATTAATGATTTTAATGATAGATAATTACGATAGTTTTACTTACAATATCGTACAGTACTGTTTAGAACTCGGAGCGGATCTCAAAGTAATACGCAATGATGCACTCAATATTAAAGAGATTAAACAGTTAAACCCCGAAAAAATAATTCTCTCACCCGGACCTGCAACACCCAATGAAGCCGGAGTTTGTCTGGATGTAGTAAAAAAAATAGATAAACCTATTTTAGGAATATGTTTAGGACATCAAACGATTGCTCAAGCCTATGGAGCCAAAATAATAAAAGCCAAAAAGATGATGCACGGGAAAACTTCTACGATTATTGTGGACAAAGAAACCAAGATATTCAAGGATATACCCAACCGTTTTACTGCAACAAGGTACCACTCTTTGGTGGCGGATAAAAACACTATACCAAAGAATGTTATCGTAACTTCTCATAGTGAAGATGATGGTGAGATTATGTCACTGCATATAGAGGGAAAAGCGATTTACGGAATCCAATTTCACCCCGAATCGATTATGAGTGAGTATGGAAAAAAGATGATAGATAACTTTTTACAACTATGATTTATAAATTTCTTATTGCAGCAACCGTTTTATCTATAATATATATCTCTTTTACTATGCCTATAGGCCCTTTTGAAGCAAATTATATGTATGAAACAAATAGCATCGTCTCAATGCTGATGAGTTTGTTTCCAGACTACCCTCGTATACCCTTTTTAATTATATCCTTGATTAATTTTACTCTTTTTTATAAGTTAAGCTCTTTTTATCTGACTACGCAAAAAGATAGAGTTATTGCGTTATCGATCTTTGTGCTGCTTCCGGGAATTATCAGTAGCGCCACACTTGCGGATCAATCAAGTTTAGCTATATTTGCGACACTGCTTTTTATGTATGCGTATAAAATAAAAAATACAACCTTACAAATCGTGAGTTTGATTTTACTTCTTTTTGTACACAGTGCAAGCTTAATTCTGTTTTTTGCGATCTTTTTCTATTTTGTATTTCAAAAAAACTTAAAAATGATGTTGTTATCATTAGGATTGTTTACTTTAGCTTACATCATCCACGGTTTTGATGTAAGCGGCAAGCCCAGCGGACACTTTTTGGAACTGTTTGCACTCTATGCAGTAGTGTTTTCACCCTTATTGTATCTATATTTTCTATTTTCTATTTATAAGCAAGTGATCAATAAAAACGGTGATATACTTGTATATATCTGTGCTATATCGTTGATGCTTTCTTTTCTTTTTTCTTTTCGACAAGAGATTAATATAGAAGATTTTGCCCCCTATGTCGTGATTGCGACTTTATTGATGGTTGATATCTTTAGCAAAAGTTACCATGTTCGGCTAAAAGTGTATAGAAAAAAATACCTGTATGCTTTTTTTATCTTTTTTAGCGTGTTGCTGATCAATTCCGTACTTTTGTTAAATCATAAGTTTCTTTTCTATATAGTAGATCCTACGCATCACTTTGCCACAAACTTTTATCAACCCTACGCCGTTGCAAAAGCTTTAAAAGAAAATGAAATAGAATGTATCGATGCTGATTCGCAAAAATTGCAAAACCAGTTGCGATTTTACGGCATAAATAGTTGCAGTGAGTATCTTCTACACAATATGCCCAAAAATAATGCCAAAGAGATAAAAATAATTCTAGATAATAT
>JBNJHJ010000079.1:0-7619 GCA_051748365.1 Campylobacterota bacterium | reverse complement strand
TTGCCATCTTTGCAAAAGCGGACGCATCTTATAATACACTCCATCAGGCGTTGCGGGATTTACAAATACAACTAATGAATTTTTGTCTATTTTGGTATTTAAGGCGCTGTATCTATCGATAGGAATCACTTGCTTATTATACAGTGATGCAGCCTTTTTATACTCGACATATGCAGGAGAGTAGATATAACATTTTGACTCAGAAAGATGCTCCATCAACGAAAAGATGGCGCTGCTACCGCCGTTAAACAGCCCCACTTGCTCTTTGCGCACCCCATAATGCGTTGCAAGGGTCGTTAAAAGCTTGTCATAGTTTGGATAAGAGGCAACAGCGGGGTTTATCTTGCCTATCTTTGGTGAGGTGAAATTGATATTTGAGGAAAGATCAATCACTGCATCTATAGCGATATTTTGCTCTTTGGCAAAGGCACAGATATCTCCGCCGTGGCTGTACGTTCTCATTTTAAAGCCACACCTATGCCAAGTTTAACTTCGTAGACTTTGTCACAAAAGCTTGCAACCTTTTGTCCGATAATACCGCTTTTATCGACATACTCTCTTGAAAGTTTTTGGGGCGGGATAACGCCGCTGCTGACGTCATTGAGTACAAAGATGATATTTGCTTTACTGCGTGCAAGCTGCTCAAGCTGCCGCGTTAACTGCTCTTGTGAAGAGGCAAGATTGTGCAGCAACCACATCGAAAGACAATCAATCAGATAGGTGTGCCCGGGTTGTATCACTTCATGAAGATTTTTTGAAACCTCAAGCGTAATAAAATCATCACGGCGACTTTGCTTGTGCTTATCTATGCGCTTTTGCATCGCACTATCGCCGTAACTGTTATCATAGGTTGCGATGTAGTAAGGCTTTGTTTGGGCTATCTCTAACGCTTTTTGCTGGGCTAATGCACTCTTGCCCGATTTTTGTCCGCCAAAATATAAAATCTTTTGCATCAATCAATCTTTATTTTCTAAAACATACTGTTGCAACCATGTTGGAATCGTATCAATTTTTAACTCTACCTCTTTGGCTTCATTTATCTGAGCAACCCATAATCTATCCGTACTTGAGTTATCAAAAATATATGCTCTATTGGTGTATCTAATGGCTTCACGAAGCAGTTGCAAGCTTTTATAATACCGACTTATGATTTTATCTTGGGGTACATTATGCCCTCCAAAAACAACTCTATTTTTAACTCGTGAAACATTGATGATCGGATCTTGTGTAGCAATATAATAAAGGTATGTTTTATATCCGTTTTTTTGAGCAAGTTGCAAAAGTTGCACTTTATCTTTTGAAGACATGACTGTCTCAAAAGTGAAACTGATCTTTTGTTCGATAAGGTTTTTTCTTATAAAATCAGCACAAATTGAAGCAAAGTATGAGTTTAACTTTATATTGTCAAAATAAAGTTTTTCATCGCTGTATCTTAACATTTTTATTTCAGGCTGCAGGTTTGCCCTCTGCGTCAAAGCATGGCGAGCAAAAAAATCAAGGATTGTTTCATTTTGTACTTTAACAAGATAACTTCGTAGATCAAGATACCCGTTTTGTTTTATCTGCTTTTCTATTTCGTCAGGGTTTATATATACTCCTAAAAGCTCTTCACTGATTACGGATTTAAGGGTACTCTTGCCGCTTCCGTTAGGACCGGCAAACATTCTTATTCTAGGAGTATTCACGTTAACTCTATCTTGTGCGTAGTATCTATTACAATAGCAGGATCTATATCTTTGATCTTTCTTTTTCTTCCATCACTAAACACTTCATAGATCGCACCGTCGATCACTTCTAAAACACTTTGTCCTTTTGCCAAAGATTCTAAATAGGCTTTTTTTGTCGCACCTTGAGCTAGATGGGGAATAAATTCTTCCAAATATTGTATCTCTTTTTCTTTCATAGCTTCCTCCTGTTTGTCTATTTTATCTTATTTTTAATTGAAATTTACTTGAGTAACTCCTCAACCTTTGTCGTGATCTGTTGCGGGTTTAACCCGTTTAGCGCCCCGTAAACCAAGCATCCGCCCGCTCCTACACCCTCTTTAGCCTCGCCGCTGTCATACAGCGCTAAGGCAGGATGCTTGCTGAGGCTAAAATCAAAATCCGCGTAATACGCATCCACCTCAAAATCAAGCAGTTGCAGTAATCCTTCTATATCGCTATTTGCATCCTTTGCTATCCATTTAGTCGTAGCAAGGGCAAATTTTGAACTATCTATAGCTCCTTGCATCATCTTTACGATGGAGTTTACGATCAAAAGCACGCACGCCATCTGTGTCCCGCCTGCTAGCACAGTTTTAAACTCTTTATTATTTGCCCCTAAGATAAAGCCTGCATTAAAAATAAGCATATTATCGCCAACAGCGCCTAATCTCTCAAACAGATCATCGCTTTGTATCTTTGCCAAAGCCTTTTGCACCGTTTCTTGTCGCACGCTTGAGGGAGTTTTTGCATAGGAGGAGCTAAACTTATTAGATGCGTCATAGCCTAACGCAAGTGCTGTAGCCAAAGCCGTGGTCGTGCCGCTTGGAACCGATTCACCCAAAATCACATACTCGCCTTTTGGCTCATAGTTTTGTCCAAATTCTACCCCTTTTTGAAAGATTGTATACGCATCGATTTGGGCACCGTTTGCGATAGAGTTTGAAGGGTCAATGCCAAATTCATGAATTGTAAAATACCTCATATCAGGCATTTTCTCAAGTCCTAGATCTGCAAACTCTAACTGTTTAAACGGATGCAATAGATGCACCGCTCTTGAGATCAGTGCAGGCGTGGGCACCCCCGTTGGTGTAGTGGCTACTGCAGGCAAACTGCGCACCTGCCCAAGGGCTAAAAACTCACTATCTAAAGTCGGAGTGAGATAGATCGCTCCCTCGATTCCTGCTTGCGTGATCCCCCCTATCTTTGCGGTATCGGTGTTTGAAAGTGTGAGCAAAAACGAAGCATCTTTTCCGCGCAAACTCTCTATAAAATCTACATTTCCCGTTAATGTTTTAATCATAATCTTTTCTCCCATAAACTCATAAATTCTCTTTTTTCTAAAAACCGTAAACTACAGTAATACAGCCGCGCATACTCAATATAGTTGGCAAACTCTTTACTATCTCTTTTGAATCCGTAACTATGAAGCAGCAGTTGCACCTCATCTGCATTTTTACACCACGAAAGCGCCGCAACGGCTAGATCAAAACTAAAATCCCCGTTGCAACTTTGCGCAAAATCGATCACGCAACAAAGCCTGTCGCTACAAAAAAGGGCATTATCTACAAACAGGTCACCGTGGATAATACCTTCATCTTTTAAGTGTATCTGCACGCTTTGTAACTGCTTTATAAAGGGTCGAAACCTTGTTTGCAATACCATCTTTTCTAATCTATCGTGTGCAAATAAAGCGGGTTTATCGAGTGTTTTTTTCTCTGTTTTGCCATGTAGCTGCTTTAAAAACTCTGCGATCTGTTGTATGTGTACGTTTTTGATACTTTGTATATGAGTACCTTTGCAGCGTTTAAAAAACAAAGCGGGTTTGTTATGCAAAACAAAAGGCTTTGATACAACCCTAGCTACGCATAGATCTTGGCACAGATCAAGCAGCTTTATCTCCTCTTGCACATCTTCAAAGCAAGCGTTTTCATAGAGTTTAAGGATCAAGTCCCCGTTGACGCAATAAACGCTATCACTACAGCCACTTTGCACAACCTCTAAGCTTTTTGCCTCTACAAAGGGTTGTAAGTCAAGTTTTTTAAGGCGGGTTTTAACCATTTTGTTTTCTTTTGATGATGATATAGATAAAAAACGGTCCCCCGATAAAAGAGGTCACAACCCCAATAGGCAGATCCGAAGCGGTAGAGAGATTGCGTGCAAGCAGATCACACACCACTAAAAAAACCCCACCGTAAAAAAACACCGGCACGATCAAACGGTCGCTGCTTTGTTTATAAAGCATCTTCATAATATGGGGAATCACCAAGCCTACAAACCCGATAGGCCCTACCACACTTACACAGATTCCCACGCTAATAGATACGCTAAAAAGTAAGATAAGGTTAAGCCTTTTTACCGCAATTCCTTTGATAAAAGCGTTATCATAAGAAGTAAGCAGCAGTTTAAACTCCCCTTTGTAGTGCCATACAACACTTAGCAAAACCACTGCCGCTACGATCACTAGATACACGCTTTGCATCCCCACAACATTTAAACTCCCCATCGTAAAGCGCATAATAGAGTAACTTTGTGAAAAATCACTCACATAATACGCCACCATCAAAAGCGCAGAATAAAAAAACGATAATGCTATCCCTACAAGAAGCAGCGAATTGGTGTTACCGCTACGTAAATAGCGGGAGATAAAAAACAAGATCAAGATCGTAAAAAACGCTCCTAAAAAGCTAAAAAGATAGCTCAATACAAAAAAGCTCATAGGCAAAAAAAGGATCGCAACAGCAGCACCCACCGTAGCACCGCTAGCGATACCTAGGGTAAAGGGAGTTGTCAACGGGTTGCGAAATACCGCTTGAAATACAAGCCCCCCTAAAGCTAAGATCGCACCGCTAAAAAACGCTACGATCACTCGAGGCAAACGGATATCAAAAAATAGCATCCTTGATGCGCTGTTGTTTTCAAAAATTTGCACTAAATCCAACGGCACTTCACCCACAAAAGGCGCTACTGCAATGATAGAGATAGAAAGTACGGCCATCAAAATCTTCATGAAAAATCCACCATAAAATAATCCTCGATGCGCTTGATTGAGTTGCCGTAGATTTTTGCTAAGTTAGCTGCTTCAAAAAAGTTTTCGCAACTGCCCTCAAACAAGATACCTCCCTCTTTGAGATACAAAATATCATAGCCTAATCGGTACGCAAGATTCAGATCATGCGTGATAACGATCTTTGAGGCAAGATCATTGCTATTTTTTAAGATCTTATAGATCAAAATCTTTTTATCACTATCAAGATTTGCCGTAGGTTCATCATAGATTGTAAAGTGCGCTTTGTGGATAAGCGAAGATGCAAACTGCAACAGATTAGATTCACCGCTGCTTAAAACCTTGGTACTTTTATCTTTAAGATGCCGTATTTGCAGCAGCTGCATAACAGCGTCGATATCTTCTTTGACAACCTTACCCAAAAAGCTTAACTCCAGATACTCACCTGCAGTGATATACTCATCATACACCTGCAGTACCGTAGGCACATAGTTGATATGCTGCGCTCTATCTTTAGCATCCATCTTTGCTACTACTTTATCTTGTATAGAGACATTTTCATTAGATATCAAAGAGGCTATAGCTTTAGCAAGCGTTGTTTTGCCCGCTCCGTTTGCACCGATAATAGAGAGGTTTTGCCCCTTTGAGAGTGTAAAATGAATGCCTTGAAGTATCTGCGTATTTAAATTATCGACTCTTAGCCTCAAGTAAAAACCCCCTAAAATCTTTTATAAACTCTACCACGCGATCGCTGGCAATACCCGCGTACTGACTATCTTGAACAAAGATATTACCCTTTTTTGCTGCCTGTATAGGTAGCTGCAACCACGGGCTTTTTAGCTGCGCTACACTCAAGCCGTTTTTTTCTCTATAAGGAGCAAGTAAAACGATAATATCGGGATCAAGTCCGATCACCTTTTCAAGGTTGAGCACCGGTTGCCCGCTTCTTTTACTTTGTAGCGCATTTTGGTTGCCGCTAGCGGTGATGATATCATCAAAATAGAGATTTTGCCCCGCTACATAGATCTCTTTAGTGAGATCCACATTGTGCCCGATCACAAAAAGAATCTTTTTATCTGTTGTAATTTTATCTAAACTTCCCAACGCGCTATCGATCTGTGTAATAAGCTTATTTGCATCCTTTTGCGCACCCACTGCACTGCCTATGCGCGTGATGGTATCTTTTATCGATGCAATCGTATCGATCTTTACAACCTCGGTAGCTATCTGCAGTTTTTGCAGCTTATGCGCCGTCTCGATGGAGCTTTGCTGCATAATTACTAGATCAGGATTTAGGGCTAAAATCTTTTCCAAAGAGGGGGAGAAATACCCCCCGACTTTGGGCAGAGTCTGTGCTTTTTTTGGATAGGTGCTGTGCATCGTATTACCCACGACCTTGCCCCCCGCGCCAAGGGCAAACACTATCTCATTGATAGCCGGAGAAAGAGCGATAATACGCTCATTTGCAAAAAGATGTAAACAAAAAAGCAGTAAAATTAAAACCTTTTTCAAAAGTTCACCTTTATCCCTGCGTAGTAACTTCGCGGCGGCGTCGCATACCCGTCAACGACTTGATAGTACTTATCGGTGATATTATCAACCTTTGCATACAGATCAAAGTTTTCATGCAGGGCATAGTTTGCCACAAAATTAGCAACCGTGTATCTACCTGTTTGCTGCCCCTGCTTATCGGCCTTATCATAGCGCTTTCCTACATACTCACCGTAAATCCCTAGATGCAAGCTTTCAATACCGTAATAATCAACTCCAAATTTCAAATTCTCCTTTGCCCTTCGTGCTAAATCCTTACCCGCATCATCTTTTGCATATAATCTTGTATAGTTAAGATGCAGCAGCGTATCGGCAAAAATCTCTTGAGAATATTCAAGTTCAAACCCCTCAATCTCGTTTTCTCCCTCTAAATTTTTGTACTGTTTATTATCGGTATCCCACTCGATCAAATCAGTGATCTCTTGATAAAAATAACTCACACGCAAACCTTTGTATCCTATCCCTACATCATAACTTTTTGAATCTTCGGGGTTGATATCCATGTTTGCCGCTCCCCATGGATTGAGGCGGTGCATCATACTAGGCACATTGTATCCCGTAGCGTAATTAGCAAAAATTTCATACTCGTTGATATACTGTTTGAGCCCTATTTTCCCCGTTAATTTATTTTTAAAATTATCATAGCTATCGTAGCGCAAACTTTGCGTAAGCACCGTATCACTCAAGCGGTTTGAATTGGTTACGTAGCCGTAACTATTGGAATCTTTTTTATCTTCACTAAAGCCATCGGTCATCGTATACGATACTGCATCACCTGCTTTGCCGATCCCTGCTTGTACAAATGAGTGCGGCAGATAGGCAAAGTGATCACTGAGCTCATAATTGGTGTGTGTGCCTTCAAAGCCCCTGACCGATTCACCAAACCAACTCGGTTGCGTGCCATGTTCTACTCTTTCAAAATCACTTCTTTGGGCTTTAAACGAGAGGGTGTGGTTGTATACATTGTGTTCAAACTCTACCCCGTAAAGCCTGCTTTCATACTCACTCTCCATTGTATCATCGTTTGGATCAATAGAATAATCAGGGAGTGTTTTCATATCATACTCTTTTTTTGCGTCTATTGTCGTTAGCTGCAACCCTACCTTGCTGCTGTCATTAATATAATAATTTGTTTTTATATTCAGCGTTGTATTTTCATATCCGTCATCTTCATACCGGTTAATATCTTCATCTCTTGGGGCTACGGTTGTAAACCCTTGTGAATCTATGTGGTTTGCACTCAGTGCAATATCAAATCTTTCCTGTGCGTGAGTAATATTTATTCCATATCTTTTTGTATCAAAGCTACCATACTCAAGATGCGCATTCGCGTTTGTGCCTTTTTGTGCCTTTTTGGT
>JBNJHJ010000078.1:0-7668 GCA_051748365.1 Campylobacterota bacterium | reverse complement strand
AGCAAAACTCGGCGCTTGTGTTGATCTATGTGATAGTGACGAACAAGCTATCGATTCGACAAAGAGTAATTTTTCATTAAATAATTTAGCGTACAATAATGCGTGGGTCGGTAGTGTCGATCAAGTTACAAAACAGTATGATGTAGTAGTGGCAAATATCATTGCCGATGTGCTGTTGCTGTTGTATGATAAGATACAAAATACCCTAAAGGTAGATGGAATTTTAATACTTTCGGGAATACTTGATAATAAAGCCCAAGCAGTTATTGATCGATATGCAGATTTACAATTGGTAGACAAAATAGAAAAAGATGAGTGGGTAACACTTGTATACAGGGGAGTGAATGAGAAATTTAAACAATAAAAACAGTAATAAAAATAGTAACAATGATAATAACAATAACAATTTTTTTAACCAAAATCCGCTGCTGACTTTTGGTATATTTTCTTTGGTAGTGATTGTTTTGTTTAAGACAGTTATCGGTGACGGTGCTTCAAGTGGAATGCAGCAAACGGCAACACAAACAAAAGAGGTAAGCTATTCTGAAGTCAAAGATATGATCAAAAACAACCAAGTGCAGCATGTTGCCGTAGGTGACCAAAGCGTCAAAGCGATGAGTGAGCAGGGCGATACAAAAGTGATGTATATTGCTAAATCAGTCAAAAATGATCCTACATTGATACCGCTGCTTGAAGAGAAAAATATCAGTTACGGCGGATTCCGTGAAGGAAACTGGTTTAGCGATATGCTCTTTGGATGGTTGATTCCGATATTTATCTTTTTTGCTATCTGGCTTTATCTTGCTAGTCGTATGCAAAAAAACATGGGCGGCGGCATGCTTGGTATGGGTAAAGGTGACGGCGTTATTAGCAGCGAAAAACCCGAAATCACCTTTGATGACGTAGCCGGTGCAAAAGAAGCAAAAGAGGAAGTGAGCGAGATAGTGGAGTTTTTACGCTATCCCGAACGCTACATCGAACTGGGTGCAAAGATCCCTAAAGGGGTGCTTTTGGTAGGACCTCCCGGGACGGGGAAAACTTTGCTAGCTAAAGCGGTTGCGGGGGAAGCGGATGTTCCGTTTTTTTCTATGAGTGGATCGAGTTTTATTGAGATGTTTGTCGGTGTAGGTGCAAGTAGGGTTCGTGATCTTTTTGAAAAAGCAAAAAAAGATGCGCCGGCAATCATATTTATCGATGAGATCGATGCAATCGGTAAAAGCAGAAATGCAGGCGGTCCGATGGGCGGTAATGATGAACGAGAACAAACGCTTAACCAACTGCTTGCGGAGATGGATGGTTTTAGTACCAACCTGCCTATTATCGTGCTTGCGGCAACTAATAGACCCGAAGTCCTTGATGCTGCGCTTTTGAGACCGGGAAGATTTGATCGACAGGTGCTTGTGGATAAACCCGATTTTGAAGGTCGAAAAGAGATACTTCGCGTACACATCAAAGGGATAAAACTTGCCGAAGATGTGGATTTGGACGATTTGGCACGAATGACAGCGGGATTAGCCGGGGCCGATCTTGCTAATATCATTAATGAAGCGGCACTATTAGCAGGGCGAAAGAGTAAAAAGCAGGTGGAGCAAAAAGATTTTTTTGAATCGGTCGAGCGAGCTATTGCGGGCTTGGAGAAAAAAAGTAGACGGATCAATCCAAAAGAGAAAAAAATCGTTGCTTACCATGAAAGCGGGCATGCACTGCTTGCAGAGACGACAAAGGGAGCTAAAAGAGTATCCAAAGTCTCTATCGTTCCGCGCGGGTTAGCTGCTCTTGGGTATACGCTAAATAAACCTGAAGAGAATAGATTTTTGATGCAAAAACATGAATTGATCGCGGAAGTGGATGTCTTGCTTGGCGGGCGCGCGGCAGAGGAAGTGTTTTTGAGTGAAATCTCAACGGGAGCAAGTAATGACCTTGAGCGTGCAACGGATATTATCAAATCGATGGTAAGCGTGTACGGAATGAGTGACGTTGCGGGATTGATGGTGCTAAGAAAACAGCAAAACCAATTCTTAGGCGGCGGTTTTAGCAGTCCTGAATACAGTGATCAGATGGCACAGGATCAAGATAACTATATCAAAGCGATGCTTGATGAGCGATACAAACATGTAAAAAATAGGTTAAAAGAGTATAATCAAGCTATTGAAGATATTGTTGCGCAACTTTTTGAAAAAGAGACGATTGAAGGTGAAGAGGTAACGCGAATCATCGAAGATTACGAAAAAGAACACGGTATCGAAACAAAAATTGTAGATACGAAAAAGAAAAATGAAGAGGATGCGTACAAAAAGAGTGATAGTAACGATAACGATAAGGATCAATAATGTTTAACCAAAAGGTAACGATACTGCCGGTTTTTTTAGCCGTTGTTTTACTCTATCTTATACTAGGGGAGTGCTTAGCGTTTAAGTTTCTCTTTGCCGCAGTCGCTGCTTTTTTGGTTTATATCAATTATATGCCTGCAATCAATCCCGCATGCCGAAACGATGATTGTATCATTTCGCCGGTATATGCTACTGTTAGCGATATAACCTACAATAATAAAAAAGTAACGATTACTTTAGAAAAAGATATTTTTCAGAGTGCTTTAGTGACAATGCCTCTTAACTCCTATGTGGAAGTAAGCAACATCTCAGGTGCTGTATTGGGTGATGGAGACTTAGCTCAAACGCTCAACCAAAAGATAATCTATACAAATAAAGATGGCAGTTTTTCGATGCAGATAGTTCCAAAGTATTGCGGTGCACAAAACTACGTCAAAGAAGATAGACACTATATCGGAGATATTATCGCTAGATCACTTGTTGCTACGGTAACGATAACGTTAGAAGATGCAGATGTTAAAGTAGCCATTGGCGATAAAGTTAAAGCAAAAACAACGGTGCTTGCGTACAGATATGAGTAATAGTTTTAAACCGCTATACATCCTGCCAAATCTTTTTACCGCCGGAAGTATTTTTGTCGGGTTTTTAAGTATTACGCATGCAATAAACGGCAATTTTGAAAAAGCGGCATGGTTTATCTTTTTGTCGCTTGTACTTGATGGATTAGACGGTCGTGTGGCAAGACTGACCAATAGTTGCAGTAAATTTGGTGTTGAGTTTGATTCTTTAGCCGATGTGGTTGCTTTTGGTGTAGCACCGGCAATGCTTTTGTATTACTATATCGGAGTGGATTATGGTCGGCTTGGTGTTGTTGTTTCGGCACTTTTTATTATTTTAGGTGCAATCAGGTTAGCGCGGTTTAATGTTGCTGCAAGCGAAGGTGAGCCAGGAGTGTTTATCGGTGTTCCGATACCGACTGCGGCAATATTCATTGCCGTTTGGATTTTGCTTTTGCAAAGTTATAATGAGTTTAGACAGTATGAGGTAGCTTTGTTGTTGATGAGTTTAGCCGTTTCATTTTTGATGGTGTCAAATTTTCGTTATCCCAGTTTCAAAAAAATTGATATGGGAAAAAGTGGTGCATTTAAAATCTTAGTAGCACTGACTGTTTTACTGGCAGTAACCTACATCTATCCCGTTGAAAGTTTTGCTATTTTAGTGACTGCATATATCTGTTACGGGTTGTGTCGGGGAATTTATAATGTTTTTTTGATAAAAAAGGAAAAATTATAGTATAATTAAAGAAAAAGATTATCAACAAGGAGAGAGTGATGCAACCTACATGCTACACAAGAACAAAATATAGAAAATCTACAACTCTACTCCTGCTTCTCTCACTGTAATACTTTACTTACGGATTTTTCGTTTTAAGTTATTCTATTTTTAGAATCCACACTATTTTAATGAGTTAATATAAGGCAAAACAGATGAAAATGATTAAAATTTTTGATACGACATTACGAGACGGTGAGCAAAGCCCGGGAGCTTCTATGAATATAGAAGAAAAGGTAAAGATTGCGTTGCAGCTTGAGAAATTAGGTGTTGATGTTATCGAAGCGGGATTTGCCGCAGCTAGTCCGGGAGATTTTGAAGCGATTGCAAAGATTGCTAAAAAGGTAACAAAAAGCACGGTATGTTCTTTAGCAAGAGCGGTGCCAAACGATATAGAAAAAGCTGCTCAAGCGATAAAAGAGGCAAAGCATCAAAGAATCCATACCTTTATCGCAACCAGTCCTATCCATATGCAGCACAAGCTTAAAATGAGTGAAGAGGAAGTGATCAAAAGAGCCGTTGCAGCGGTTACGTTGGCAAAAAGCTATTGTGATGATGTGGAGTTTAGTTGTGAAGATGCAGGGCGAAGTGAGACGGCATTTTTAAAACGGGTGATGGATGCGGTGATTGAAGCAGGTGCTCGTACGATCAACTTACCCGATACCGTCGGTTATAGAATGCCTCACGAGATCGGAGCGATGATAAAAGAGTTGGTTGCGCACGCCAACGGCAGAGCCATGATTTCAGTGCACAATCACAATGATTTAGGCTTAGCCGTAGCAAACTCGCTAACTGCAATTGAAAACGGTGCGATGCAGGTAGAGTGTACGATCAACGGTTTGGGTGAGAGAGCAGGCAATGCCGCGCTTGAAGAGATCGTGATGGCGCTTAAAACCAGAAGCGACATCTACGGGGAGTATGAAACCAATATCAATACCAAAGAGATCTATCCCACCAGCCGCTTAGTCTCCTCTATCACGGGGATTATGCCCCAGCCCAATAAAGCGATCGTAGGGAAAAATGCGTTTGCACATGAAAGCGGTATCCACCAAGACGGGGTGTTGAAGTGTCAAGAAACGTATGAGATCATGAGTGCAAGCGATATCGGGATGGAGAAAAACTCTATCGTGTTGGGCAAACACTCGGGGAAACATGCTTTTAAAGATAAGATCAAAAATATGGGTTATGAGCTTGATGAGAGTGAACTTTTGCAAATCTTTGATAAGTTTAAAGTGTTAGCCGATAGCAAAAAAGAGGTGTTTGATGATGATATCCGTGCACTGTTAAACTCACAAGTAAGTTATGAACCGGTGTATGAACTTGTCAATATGCAGCTAAGTGATTGCAGCAGTGCCATGGCAACAGCGGCGGTGATGATGACAAGAAAGGGGCAGCAGATAAAAGCTGCAGGCATCGGTAACGGAACGATTGATGCGGTATTTAAAACCATCGATGAAGCAACGGGGATTTGCGGTGAACTTAAAGATTATCAAGTCCAAGCGGTAAGTCAGGGTAAAGATGCGCTTGCAAAGGTAACGGTACAAGTGATCTTTGATGATAGCAAGCCCGCAGTGATCGGTCGAGGCTTGGATCTAGATACGATGAAAGCCAGTGCAGTTGCGTATGTGGACGCGCTTAATAGCTACCTTTCGATGAAAGATAGTTTGCAAAAGCAAAACTTAGGTCAAGAGGATAAGATATAAACAAAACGCTTTTGCGTTTTGTTTTAAATAGCTAGACTCAACAGCACAACAAGCAAGATAGGCGGTGTAACAAGCAAGCCAAACTTGCTGTACTGTGCAAAACTGATCTTTACACCCTTTTGTGCAAGGACATGCAGCCATAAAAGCGTTGCAAGTGAGCCAAAAGGCGTCATCTTCGGTCCTAAGTTACACCCGATTATGTTTGCATAGATCATCGCTTCATTGCCGATATCTTTCAGTGCTATATCCATAATCATAATCGTTGGCATATTGTTCATAATAGCACTTAAAAACGCAGAGATAAATCCTGTTGCCACAATTGCTACAACTTCTGTTTGCGTACTAAGATGTTGCAAAATGCTAGCTAAATAATCGGTCAATCCTGCATTTTTTAATCCATATACTACGATATACAGTCCTATTGAAAACCATACGATCTGCCACGGAGCGGTTTTGATCGTAAGCCAGGGTTTAGCAGCTTTAAAATAACTGGCGATGGCTAAAAAGAGTAATCCTCCCCCTAAAGCAAACACGGAAACGGGAACGCCTCCTAGCAAATCTCCGACAAAATAGCCTATCAACAGCAGCGATAAAAACAGCCATGAAAAGTAAAATAGCTTTTTATTTTTAAGTACAGAATCGGGGTCTTTAAGCAGCGAGATATCCACATGTGCGGGGATATCTTTTCGCAAAACCAGCCACAAAACAACAATGGTGATAAGCGTGCTGACAATATAGGGGATGATCATGTTTTGTAGATACTGTATAAAGCCGATGTCAAAATAGTTTGCCGTGACAATGTTAGTGAGATTTGAAAAGACAAAGGGTAGCGATGCGCTATCGCTGATAAAGCCTCCCGCAAGCAAAAAAGCGATGATTGTTTTAAAATTGAGCTTTAAAATCTTCATCTTAGCAAGCAAGATAGGCGTTAAAATAAGGGCTGCACCGTCATTGGCAAAAAGTGCAGAGACAAAACTTCCAAGAAGCAGAGCATAGACAAACATCAAGTGCCCGTTTCCTTTTGAGAGTTTTGCCATCTTTATAGCACACCACTCAAAAAATCCGATCTCATCAAGTACCATTGAAAGGATTATAATTCCGATAAAAGCCAAAGTGGCATCCCACACAATAGAGCTTACCTCAACTACGTCACTGAGTGAAACAATACCTAAAAGCAGGGCAAATACAGCACCGATAATAGCTGTGGTTCCAATCTGTAAGCCTCGAGGCTGCCAAATAATAAAAATAAGTGTCGTTACAAAAAGTGTTATTGCTGCAAACATATCTCTCCTTTTAAAAATGTTTAAAATCATATCTTAAATAAAATAAAATATCAAGATATATTGATATGAAAAGGCAATCTTTTTTCCCATATGCTTCAATGACCGATTAAACCAACTTTTGATATAATAAAAGCAAAAAGTTAAAAGGGAATTTATGCTTTTATTTACTCCCGGGCCTACCCCGGTACTTGAAGATGTGCGTGTTGCTATGGCTGAACCTACGATCCACCACAGAACACCCGAGTTTGAAGCGATTTTTGAACAAACCCGTGAGCGCTTACTTGAGCTTTTTAAAATGGATGAAGCGTTGATGCTTGCATGCACCGGAACGGGTGCGATGGAAGCGGCGATGATCAATTTATGCCATAGAAAAGCTTTAGTGATCAATTCGGGGAAATTCGGCGCACGCTTTGCGCAGATTGCAAAAGCGTACGACAAGCCGTGCGTAATGCTTGAGTATGAGTGGGATACCCCTGCAAGTGTAGAGGATGTTAAAAATGCGCTTGAGCAAAACAGCGATATCGATGCTATTTTTGTACAAGTGTGTGAAAGTGCAGGCGGATTACGCCATCCTGTCGAGCAGATTGCAAAACTTGCTAAAGAGACAAACAAAGAGATTATGATCGTTGCCGATGGGATCACGGCAGTGGGAGTTGAGGATATCGATGTAAGCGACATTGATTGTTTGATCACGGGAAGTCAAAAAGCGTTGATGCTGCCTCCTGGATTGGCGATGATGGGCTTAAGCAGTGACGGCGTTGCTAAGATAGGTCAGGGTGTAGGATACTATCTCAACCTTGCAAGCGAAATAAAAAAGCAAAAGAACAACACTACTGCATACACCGCTGCAACGACTTTGATTATAGGGCTTAATAAGATGCTGCAAAAGGTTCAAGAGTTTGGCATAGACAATCTATTTGAACAGACAAAGACCCGTGCAGATGCAGTGAGCAAAGCGATGGAAGCAATAGGGCTTGCGATCTATCCAAAAGTTGCAGCACTGTCGATGACAACGGTAAA
>JBNJHJ010000077.1:0-7723 GCA_051748365.1 Campylobacterota bacterium | reverse complement strand
TCGCTGACTTGATCTGCCATCTTGTCAGGATGCCCCTCCGTAACTGATTCGGAGGTAAAAATATACTCATTTGACATAGAAATCCTTTAAAAATTCTTTCTAAATTATAACGAAATAGGGTTAATGCATCGTTATTACCTAGAAAACTGTATACCGATTCCAAGACGCCGTACCCGTCTATTGTAATCGATCAAACTCTCCCCGTATCCGTCAAAATATTTGATAAAGCCGTATACATGGTCGTTGCCTAGCAGGTACTCAAGCCCAAAGCTCCAACTGAGAGTGTAAGCACCTTTGCTTGCATCTTTGAGGTTATAGCGATATAGTAGTGAAAAGAGCTGTTTTTGATAGAGATATTGCAATTCAACAGAGCCATGACCGTAATGATCGATATAATCGGGATTATCATCGCCGCGGTGGTCTGAGGGGTCTTTTTTTCTTGCTTCAGGGATCCGGTACCAATTTTGAAGATGCACAAAAAGATGTTTAAACTGTGCGCTAACGCGTGCATAGAGATAGTTTAGCGACCTTGATTGCAACCCGCCCTGTCCGTTTGAATTGTGTCTTAATCCCAGTTGCAAAAGTTTTAAAGAGGGGGCACTTTGTAGCTGTAGCGGCATAGTCATAAAGATTTCCGGTTGGTAATTGCTTTCTCGAAAAGGGGCTGAATCTTGCGTTGTTTGCCACCAAGATTGCTGTGTGTAGGCAAGGTGGATCGTTTCATCAAGATTGAAAGCATCTTGAGTGAGAGGAATTTTGAAACTAAATTGAAAATGCGTATCATACATCAATCGATCATCTTTATCTTTAAAATCTCGAGTGATGGGCATAAGATAGTTTGATCTGTGCGGATACAGTCCAAAATCAGCACTTAATATCTGCGCAAGGGCACTTTTTGAACTGTTGTTATCAAGCGAGTTTAAAATATCTTGTTGCATCTGCGCATCAAAATGCAGGATTTTTTTCTCTTTTTCAAGTCGTAAAGCTTGATTGTCAGAAGCGATGTTTTTGTACCAAAAGTATGCTTTGTGAAAATCGCCATTGTCTTCATACCTCTTTGCAAGCTGTCTTTGTGCATCAATATCTCCCTCTAACGCCTCTTGCAGCAAGTCTGCATCTTTGGCACAAAGAGTGATAACAATAGATAAAATCAAGAGTATAATTTTTCTCACGTCTATCCTTTGAAAAATCTTTGTTATAATACCTAAAAAACGGTCAAGAATGATGAATGAAGAGTTAGCAGATATTAAGCCATTGGTGCAGATGACGGATTTTGGTACTATTTTTTGGTATGCAGGCGCATTATTGCTTTTTTTATTGCTTGCGGTATTGGCGTATTTTTTGTTTCAATTCTTTTTTAAAGACGGCAAAAAAAAACTGATAGCGCAACTCAGTGCGATAGATTTCAGCGATGCAAAAAAAGATGCGTATTTGGTAACGCAGCTACTAAATAGTATTGATATAGAAGATGATAATTTGCGCCAGAAACGTGAAGCCTTAAATGAACGTTTGAGACGGTATAAATATAAAAAGCAGATAGGGTCTGTGGATATGCAGACAAAAAGAGAGTTCGCACTGTTTGTGGAGTTATTAGATGCACGGATTTAGTTTTCAATACCCCTATCTGCTGCTTTTACTTCTTGTCCTTGCAGGGTGTGCCTTTTTTTGTAAAGCCAAAACACAGAGTTTTTATATCCCGCATCTGCGCTATGTGATGCAAACACAAAAGATTCCCGTAAAGCTTGACAAGATCGTGCAGTATCTGTCACTAAGTTGTTTGATCATAGCTGCAGCAAGTCCGGTTTTGCATAGGGGATGGATGTATGATCAAACCCAAGGCCGCGATATTGTTTTGAGTATAGACTTGAGTGAATCGATGCTAGCTCCCATGCAAAAAGGAGCCGCGCAAACTCGCTTTGATGCATTGCAAGAGGTGGTTGCGGAGTTTATCGACAAGCGAAAAACCGATCGGGTGGGAATTGTGAGTTTTGGATCAAATGCAGCAGTTACCTCACCGATAACTTATGATAAGCAACTGTTACAGCAGATGTTATCGCAGCAGTATGTTGGAGCATTGGGAGGAAAAACGGCGTTGTATGACGCTTTGTTTCAAACCTATCTCTTGCTTGATGAGAGTGATGCTGATACCAAAACGGTAGTTTTATTTACCGATGGGGTCAACAATAGCGGAACATTGACGCAAAGTGCTATAGAGCAGATTGTACAAGAGTCATCCATCAAGCTTTATATCGTGGCGTTAGCAAGAGTAAATCACAATCTTCTTGAGGGCTTAGCTGCTGCAAGTGAGGGAAAATATTTTTATGTACAAGATAAAAAGGAGTTAGCACAAGTGTATGCCCATATTGATGCTCTTGAAAAGAGTTTGCGCCAAGGGGAGCCTAAAGAGCGTGTCGAGTATCTGTATATCTACTTTTTATTTGCCGCACTGATCGGGTTTTTTAGCTATCTCTATCTCAAAAAACAAAGGGGTTTGTAGATGGTGTTTATTAACTCTATCGTTTTGTATACGCTGTTTCCGGTGGCACTTTTCTTGCTCTATCTGCTTTTAAGCAATAAAGATAAGATTGAGAGGGTTTTTGATGATACTGTTTTAAAAAGCATCAGTACGCAGCCGCTGTTAAACAAAAAGATGCGAGAGTTTTTTTTAGCAGTAGGGATCATTTTGATCATTATCGCTCTTGCGCGGCCTGTGATACTGAAAGACCATCAAAGATATGAACACAAAAAAAATGTGCTTATCCTTTTGGATTTATCACAATCGATGCGCTCAACAGATCTGTATCCTAACCGCTTGCAGTACGCTAAAGCGCAAATTAAAAGGTTGCTGCAAAATAGTGAAGGGATCAATTACGCACTAGGGGCGTTTGATCGTGATGTTTATTTGATAGCTCCTTTTAGCGATAATTATGATATTTTGCGTCAAAAGATAGAAAACTTGCAAGAGAGGGTTAATGATTCTACAGCCGATTATTTAGGGATTTTTGAGAGTTTGGAAGTTTTTTTTAGAGATAAGACAGGGGTAAGAAATATCATTATTTTTAGTGATTTTGCACAGGAGTTTGATAAAGATGCGTTGAATGCAAAGATCCAAGTCCATGACGCAGCGATTACGGGTTTTGTGAGTGCAACACGTGAGGGTGCGCCGCTATTGAATGCAAATGCAGAAACCATCAGAGGACAGTGGAGCAAAGCAGGCTCTTTAATAGGGGTACAGATGCAGGTATTTGATGCAAACAATGATGTGCTAGAGATAGTGCAACACCTCCACAATAGTAGCGACAACAACGCTTTGGAGTATGAGCGCTACAACAAGATAGAACTTTTTGCTCCTGTGTTGTGGCTTGCCGTTGTTTTTGTGTTTTTAAGCTTTTTCTCTTTGCCGAAGTTATTTAACAATCTAAGAGTCAAAGGCGTAATATTGCTGCTTGCATTAAGCTCCTATCCCCTCCATGCCATGCCCCAAAGCCATGTAGATAAAGCGTATGAAGCGTATGAAAAGCGCGACTATGCTCAAGCGATAAAGGAGTTTTTGCAACTGCCTCCTTCGCCACAGCGTGATTATAATGTAGCTAACAGTTACTACCGCTTAATGCAGTATGAAAAGGCGATTGAGTATTATCACAAGATTCAAACCCAAGATAGAAATCTGCTCTATCAAAAGTACCATAATCTAGGCAATACGCACTTTCAACTCTCGCAGTATAAAAAGGCGATAGAGTATTATGAAAAGGCATTGGAGTTTGTCGATGATGTCGCAACACAAGATAATTTAGCATTAGCCAAAAAGAAGCTCAAGCAGCAGCAAAAACAAGATAAACAAAAGCAAGAGGATCAAAAGAGTGCTAGCAGAGCAACAGAGGATGATACAAAAGAAGATAGTGCGTCAAAAGAGCAGCAAGAGGGTACAGACCCAGGTAATGGTTCAAGTGATGATTCAAGTGACGGTGCAAGCAAGACAAATGATAGAGATGATTCAAAAGATATTGAGCAAAAGAAAGCGCAACAAAGTGCACAAGAACACGGTGAAGAGAAAGGTTTAGCTCAGCGCTATAAGCGCTATGAACGAGATTTGCAAATACCCCGTACGCAGTTACTGAAAATTGGAGAGTAGTTTGAAGAAAATAGTGATTTTTTTATTAGTTGTAAGCAGTATGTATGCGTTGCAACTTCGTGTTGAAAATGAGGTAGCAACGCAGCATGAACCCTTTAAAATCGTGCTCATTGCACAGGGAGATAGTGTCGAGTTTGACGAGATTAAAAGTATTGCAGGGTATGAAGTGCAATCAAGTTCAAAGGTCAAAAATACGCTTTTTATCAATAATAGTATCTCCCATGAAGTGCGCTTAGTGCTTACAATCGTGCCGACAAGTGATTTTGAGATTCCGCCGCTAGGAGCTATGGTAGATGGAGTGAAGCTTGAAAGTAAGGCAAAAAAGATAGAGGTTAAGCCTGCAGATAGTTCACAAGCCAATGCGTATTTTATACAGATGCTGCTTGATAAAACAAAGGCGTATCTGCATCAGCCAATAGAGGTTACGGTGCAGCTTAAGGAGTTAGCGAGTAAAAGATTGTTAGATATTGCGTATTCACCGCCTTCACAAGAGGGCTTTTATGTCAAAAGCGTGGGAAAGGAGCGCTCATTTACAGAGGGAGATTTTGTCGTACATGAGCTTAATTATCTGTACTATCCCACAAAAGAGGGGAATCTTACGATCCAAGCACCCAAAGCGCGCATCGGAATACCGCACAAAACAAAAGATATGTTTGGGCAAACCACCGTGCCTCAACATAAAACTATCGCCGCTACAGATGCACAAATAGAGGTAAAACCGCTGCCTCAAGAGGTGGAGTTAGTAGGTGATATTGAGTTAACCATGCAGGTAGAACCGACCAAAACAGATCCCAATGAACCGATCTATGTAGATGTGATAATGCAGGGAGCGGCAAATTATCATGATTTTATCGGGTTTGCACTTGATATTGATGGGGTGACGGTGTATGAAGGAGATGAGCAGCTCAATAAAAACCGATATCAAAAAAGTTTTTCTATGGTCGCAGCAAAGAGTTTTATTTTGCCGTCATTTGAAGTTACTATTTTTAATCCCCGTACCAAAAAGGTGCAAACACTGACGACAAAAGAGCAAAAAATTGAGATTGAAAATACCCGTGAGCAAGTGTTTAAAAAAGATGAAGAGATAAAAGCAGATAAGCAGCAGAGTGTAGGAGGGTTTTACCGATATCTTTGGTTCTTTTTTGCAGGAGTTGTCGTAGGCTTAATAGTTGGATACTTTTTTAAATTCAAACCCAAAAAAAGAGAAAAACAGCCGCTTTTAAAAGAGCTTTTGCCCTATTGTAATGATCAGGAAGTGTATGAAACGACAAAAAAGGTTTATGAGATTGAAAAGGGGAAACACTCGGGCAAGATAGATAAGAAAAAGATTAAAAAATTATTGACAAAGTGTAACTAAAGTGTGATAATATAAGAAATTGATAAAATATTAACCATGATTTTTGTATTAAATCTAATTATTATATGATACAATAATCGCATAGACTTTGATAAGCAAAACTTATAAAATAGAGCTATAAAGGATGAGACAATGCAAAGACCTGAAGTTGTTGATGAAGAGGTAACATTTGATAACGGTGTGATTATCAGTGAAACGGATGAAACGGGTGTTATTACCTATGCTAATAGAAAATTTGCCGAAATCTCAGGCTACGCACAAGCAGAACTTAAAGGACAGCCGCACAGTATATTGCGTCATCCGGATATGCCAAAAGCTGCATTTAAAGACTTGTGGGACACGATCAAAAGCGGTGAAGAGTGGAGCGGGTATGTCAAAAACTTGCGTAAAGACGGTAAGTACTACTGGGTCAAAACCTATATCAAACCCTCATACGACAAAGAGGGTGTTCTTAAAGGCTATATCGCAGCAAGAAAGGTACCAAAGCGTGATGAGGTACTTGCAGCAAATGAACAGTACAAGATCGCTAAAGCAGGTGAGTAGAAAGTGTCGCAATATCTGATCCTTTTTGCCACTTTTGGCGATATTAAATCAGCAAAAGAGGTTGCAGATAAACTGCTAAGCGATCGATTGGTTGCTTGTGTGCAGTTTGAAAAAATTGAGAGCATGTATATCTATAACAACAGTTTCAAACTAAGTGGAGCTTTGTTATAATTTGTTAGTTTAAAATTAACGAAACATCTATCACGTCGGTAAGTTTCAAACTAAGTGGGACTGTTCATAATTCCGTGTCATTTTGCTAAAATAATATTGATAAGAATTGACAAGATGTGTGCTCACTATCAAAACTATCTTTCATAGATAGATAAGGTGAGCAGATAGGTACAAAGCGTTGCAATTATGCGCGCAGATCGAGTGAATCGTATATATCGTAATTTTCAAATACTTTTAACGCCAGCTTTGCTTGGGGCAACTCCTCATTGCGTATAGTGTCGTGCAACGTTTCTATTTTGGGGCGTGAATCAGCGTCTAATCTATCGAGTGCACTTTGAATGATCGTTGGATTTTCAAGCATAAAATTAAATTGCGAAATCTTTTTTTGAATCTCTGCAGCCATGGCGTTATCGCTTTGATACACTTCATTGTCACGCCACCACCCCTCTATATCGTACTTTCGTAAATCAAGATTTTTATCGTGATCGTAATTTTGTTTTTCATATGTAACGTACTGAAAAAAAAGATCCGATCCTTCAATTCCTAGCTCTTTATTGGGCAATGCGCGCAGCATCGTTTTTGTGCTGCTTGTTCCCATGTAGCTAAAAATCGCACTTGAAGCCGATCTTTTTGCATCTTCTACGCTCATTGCGCTTTCAAGTCCTTCATAAACTGCTGCGTTATAAAACCGACTCATCTCTTTTGCATTTTCTAATCCATCTTTAGCCCAACTGTTGATAGGATACTCCTGTTGTATCTTTTGTACATCTTTTTGCATCTGCAAAAATGCCTCTTCGCCGCCTACTTTTTCATATGCTTTTTCATACGCTTGGTTGTAATCTTCTTTTTGATCTTTTAATTCACTCGGCGTTAAATCTTGCCCTAACTGAATTTTTGGTCCTTCTAAGTAAGAATCTACGATTTTAAGAAACTCTTTGAAATCAACATAATCGGGATACGCTTGCATAATCTTTTGAGTTTGTAAATCCTCATCTGCTTTAGAGTAGGTTTGAGGCAGCGGTGTATAAACATCTTTATACTTTTCTTGCATCCGGTCAAGTTTACTGCTTGTAGCATTTGGCATTTCATGCGCTGTTTGTGATGCAATTGTGGATCTGTTTGCCGCTTTTGCCTCATAGATATATGGATTATGTACCGTAGAATTAACAAGCATCATAAGTTCCTCATGTTTTGATGCAAACGAAAAAGCAAAAAACATTCCAAAAACTTAAACTTTATTAAAGGTACTTCTTTAGTTTAGTATGCAAAGCAATCGCACATAACGTAGCGCTGCCGTGCATTGTGTTGCCTCAGGTTCTAGCACGTACTGCTGTCACGGCAACACGTTTTACCCCATCGGGTACATGATCTGTTTTTGAATCTGAGCTATCTTATTGAGCGACTGTTTATCAAGTTTTAATTCCCACGCCTTAAAGCTATCATCAAGCTGCTGTGGTGTTCTTGCGCCGATGATGGTTGAGGCGACAAAATCAAAATGCTTACTCCACGCAACGGCAAGC
>JBNJHJ010000076.1:0-7826 GCA_051748365.1 Campylobacterota bacterium | reverse complement strand
GGAGTTTTTTTGTTTGATATCATCATTGCAAATCTCACTGTTGCAAAACAGATTTTAAGCCCCAACGACCAACTCAATCCCCAAACATTTAAACTACCCCTTGATATAGAACACCCCTTAGGGATCAGTTTTTTAGCCAGCACTATCTCTTTGACCCCGGGAACGGTATCGTGTGATTTGAGTGAGGATAGGTCCTATCTTGTTATCCATGCTCTTTCTTTAGAAGATGAAGCAAAAGAGATAGAGACAATTAAAAATAGATATGAAAAACCGTTAATGGAGGTTTTTAAACGATGTTAGAATTTATTTTACCCATAGCGTTTACAATGATTGCGATTGCGTTAGTGCTGAATCTTTATCGATTGATCACAGGTCCTTCTAAACCCGATAGAATCTTAGCTTTAGATACGCTTTATATCAACTCGATTGCGATCTTGATCTTGGTAAGTTTACATCTTGGTACGGCGATGTATTTTGAAGCAGCACTTTTAATTGCGGTAATGGGATTTGTCGGTACGGTTGGATTTAGTAAGTATATCCTTCGCGGCGATATTATGGAATAGGAGAGATTATGAGTGAAACTATTATATCGGTACTTGTTTTAATCGGAGCGTTTTTTACGCTAGTAGGCTCGATCGGACTTATAAAACTGCCTGATTTTTTTACGCGGTTACATGGACCGACAAAAGCTACAACTTTGGGAGTTGGAGCGATTTTAGTTGCTTCAACGCTTTATTTTTATGCCAAACACGACACTATCAGTTTGCATGAAATCTTAATCACGCTATTTTTATTTATCACTGCTCCTGTGAGTGCGCACCTTATGGCAAAAGCAGCTTTGCATTTAGAACAGAAAAAGTGATCACTCTTTTATTAAAACCCTTTGTGCTACTTCCCAAATCGCCTCTTTATTAAAAGGGGTGGTTCTTTCTTTAAAAAATAGAGAGGGGATATACTCTAAAAGATAATAAAATAGCAAAATCACGGGAGCAAATATCTCTAACTCCCGTAAAAAAGATTTACGGCTATACCACTTTCTCACCCAGCTTTTAGCACTTTCGACATCATTGAGTAGTAGCAGTGCTTGAAAAGCAAACGCTACTGCCCACACGATATAGGTAAGAACAATAGCATAAACAATCATCCAAAACCAAAAGATAGGCTGTGTATAGTACATCTTTGTATCTTTATGCTAAATCATAGAGCTTTAAAAGAGACTCAACTTCAAAATCTTTATGTAACCACTGTTTATACAACGCACTCATATTTTCACTACCGCCTCTTTGTAAAATATGCTCTTTATATCCTGCAGCTTTTTCTTTATCGATTCCGCTATCATGTACACAAGCAAAAAATGCATCGGCACTCATCACCTCTGCCCACTTATAACTATAATACCCTGCACTATAACCTCCGGCAAAGATATGAGCAAAGCCGTGTTGAAATTTATTATAACTAGGTGGTGTAATCACGGCATAGTCATCTCTTACTTTATCTAATAGTTGCTGTACCTCTAAACCGCTATAGACTCCTTGGTGCAGCATAAAATCAAATACTGAAAACTCTAGTTGGCGCATCAACCCGATTGCAGCTTGAAAATTTTTCATACTTTTTATCTTTTCAAGATAGGCATCTTCAATCACCGCATCTGTTTTGTAATGTTTTGCAAATCGCTTCAACACCCACGGTTCGTACGCAAAATTTTCTAAAAACTGTGAAGGAAACTCTACAACATCCCATGCAACACCGTGAATACCGCTCACTCCTCGTTCATCGACATCACTTAATATATGATGCAGCGCATGCCCCATCTCGTGAAAGAGTGTCACCACATCATCATGACGCAAAAGCGACGCACCTTTATCACTTGATGCAAAGTTACAAACGATAAATGCAGACGCAGGATGCAACCGGTTGTTACTATCACGAAATCGAGTTTGAAAATCACTCATCCATGCCCCGCCGCGTTTATTTTTTCTACTTTCTAAATCTAGATACAAACGGCTTGTATTTTGCCCATCATCTATCTCATACACGCTTACTTTATGGTGCCATGTGGGTGTGTCTATTTTTGTAAATTTTAAATCAAAAAGTTCGCTCAATAGATCAAACAACCCCGCAACAACGCGACTTTGTTCAAAATAGGGCTTTGTCAAATCCTCATCAAACGCAAATTTTTCCTTTTTGTACAGCTGACTGTAGTAGGCAAAATCATAACTTTGCAACTTCAAACCTGCAAATTCTTGAAGTTGTGCTACCTCTTGTTGTGCTTTTTCTTTTGCTTTATATCCAAGTTTTTGTAAAAATTCATTCACTTCATAGGCACTATGGGCTGTTTTAGATTCAATAGAGTACTCACTGTAGTTTTCAAACCCTAAAAGCTGTGCCTTTTGTGCTCGCAGTTGCAAAATCTCATCGATTATCTTTTCATTTTGCGGTGCTCTTGTATTGTATGCTTTGTAGAGTTTTTCTCGCAGCGCTCTATTGGGTGAATAGGTCATAAAAGCGATAAAATTGGGCATTTGAAGATTAACGATATACGCCCCTTTCTCATCGGTCATTGCATCGATATCCTCTTGCGGCATCTGTCCTAAATCCTGCACAGAAACCTCCATCCAAAAAGCATCGGTGGCTTCTAGTAGGTTTTTACCGAATTCATTGCTATATTCACTCAGTTGTAGATCGATCTGTTCGATCGTTTTCTTATCATCATGGGACAATTTAGCACCACTTAAGATAAAATCTTTAATTTCAAGCTGCAATAGATGCTTTTGTTCACTATTTAAATCTTTTTGCGCATACACCTGCTCTAATGCTTTAAATAGCTCTTCATTTTGTGTTAAACGGCTATAGTACTGTGAGATATGGGGCAATACTGCAGAGTATAGATCTTGGATCTGCTTTGTTGCATTCACTCCGTTTTCATTGCCTAGGGGGGTAAAAAACCGATCTAGTTTTTCATCGATCTCTTGCAGCGGGCGGATGAAGTTAGAGTACGATTTATCCTCTAACTCTAATAACTGTTCTATTTTTTTTTCGTTGTGTTGTAGAAGATCTTTAAATTTAGGTAAAAACTTATCTAAATCTCCTACGTTATAATCAATAAACATTATCTAAAACCTTTCTTAACGTATACCCTTTATTTTATCAAATTTTTGATAGAATGCAAATGAACAGTACTCAAACAGCGCCCCTCAAGCGGTGATTACTGTTACAATTTGAAAATATATAAATTAATCTTGATTTTATATATTAATATTAAGTAAGCGTTAAGTAAAGGAGTGTATAATGAAAGTATTATTAATTAAAGAAGTTAAATCTCTTGGAAAAGCGGGAGAGTTAAAGGAAGTCAAAGACGGATACGGTCAAAACTTTCTTATTAAAAAGGGATTTGCCAAAAAAGCAACCCCTCAAGTGATGCAAGAGTGGGAAACAGAGCAAGAAGAGTTAAAAAAACAAACCCAAAAAGAGATAGAAGCTTTAAATAAAACAAAAGAGCAGCTTGAATCCATTGAGCTCAAAATTGAGAAAAAGCTCGGTGAAAACGGTGCTCTTTTTGGAGCCGTAACGCCAAAAGATGTTGCACAAGCACTAGAAAAGGATCATGATTTGTCGGTAGATAAGAAAACTTTCAATATGCAAAAAGCGATCAAAACAACCGGCAATTTTGATATCGACGTAAAACTCGGTCACGGTATCCACGCAAACTTAAAGCTTAATGTAGAGGCTAAAAATGTTTGATGCAACAACGATACTAGCATACAAAGGCACAAATAAAGCCGTAATCGGCGGTGATGGACAGGTAACGTTTGGGCATACGGTATTGAAAAACAATGCCACTAAGATTAGAACGCTGTATGATGGCAAAGTGTTAGGCGGATTTGCAGGTAGTACGGCTGATGCGTTTAACCTTTTTGATATGTTTGAAGAGATTTTGCAAAAACAAAAGGGAGACCTGCTTAAAAGTGCGGTGGAGTTTTCTAAAGCGTGGAGAAAAGATAAATATCTACGCCGTCTTGAAGCGATGATGATCGTTCTTAACTGCAATCATATCTTTATCTTAAGCGGTACCGGCGACGTTGTCGAGCCCGAAGACGGACAGATTGCGGCAATCGGAAGCGGCGGAAACTATGCTATCTCCGCAGCACGTGCACTGCACAAGCATTCAGATCTTAAAGATGAGGAGTTGGTACAGCAGAGTTTGCAGATAGCCGGGGAACTTTGTATCTATACTAATACAAATATAAAACTATTAACAATTGATGAGAGTAAATAAGATGAGTTTAACAAATATGACACCAAAAGAGACGGTACAATACTTAAATGAATATGTAATCGGACAGTATGAAGCGAAAAAAACGATCTCGGTTGCACTGCGTAACCGCTACAGAAGGATGCAGCTTGAAAAATCGATCCAAGACGACGTGATCCCTAAAAATATCCTAATGATAGGAAACACCGGAGTCGGGAAAACCGAGATAGCAAGACGGCTTGCTACGATGATGGGGCTACCCTTTATAAAAGTAGAAGCAAGCAAATACACCGAAGTCGGTTTTGTCGGGCGTGACGTGGAAAGCATGATCCGTGATCTAGTTTCCGTTTCGATCAATCTTGTACGCAGTGAACATGATGGTAACAATCAAGATAAGATCGATACTTATGTCACCAATAGAATCTTAGAAAAACTTTTACCGCCGCTGCCTAAGGGTGCAAGTGAGCAAAAGCAGGCTGAATATGATAAAAGCTTTGAAAAGATGGAGCAAAAGCTACATGATGGAGAACTTGATGAGCGAATAATCGAGATCGATGTCCCCCAAATTCAAGTAGAAAGCGTCGATTCAAACCTACCTCCTGAGATGATGAAGGTACAAGAGAGCCTCTCAAGCATGTTTCAAGGCTTTAACAAAGGACCAAAAACAAAAGAGGTTACGATCAAAGAAGCAAAAAAGAGTTTACGTTTAGAGGCAAGCCATAAGCTCATTGATCAAGAAGCGGTCAAAGAAGAAGCACTCAAGCGGGTAGAAACAGGCGGAATCGTATTTATCGATGAGATCGACAAAATAGCCGTGAGCGCCAAATCACAAGCCACCGCAGATCCAAGCAAAGAGGGAGTACAGCGCGATCTGTTGCCGATTGTTGAAGGCAGCAGCGTCACGACAAAGCATGGGATGGTCAAAACCGATCACATCCTCTTTATCGCAGCCGGTGCGTTTCACTTGAGCAAACCAAGCGATCTTATCCCCGAGCTTCAGGGGCGATTTCCGCTTCGCGTGGAACTTGATAGCTTAACCGAAGATGCACTCTTGAAAATACTTACGGAACCGACAAACTCACTCATAAAGCAGTATACTGCCCTCCTTAAGGTAGAGGATGTCGAGTTAGTGTTTGAAGATGAAGCGTTAAAAGCGATTGCGCATAACTCCTTTTTAGCCAATGAAAAAACAGAAGATATCGGGGCAAGAAGACTGCATACGGTGATGGAAAAGATTATCGAAGATGTGAGTTTTGAAGCCGAAGATATGGCGGGCGAAAAATATATTATAAATAAAGCATTAGTTGATGAAAAATTAGGAAAGATTATAGACAGTGAAGATATCACTCGATATATCTTATAAGGATGAGCGTGGAAAATATTGAAACTAAAGCCGGTTTTGTTGCCGTCATAGGAAGACCAAACGCCGGAAAAAGTACACTTTTAAACCATTTAGTAGAACAAAAATTGGCTATGGTTTCAAAAAAGGTACAGGCAACACGCAAAAGAATGAATATAATCGTCGAATATAAAAACTCGCAACAGATATATATCGATACCCCCGGTATTCATGAACGCCAAAAGCTTCTAAACCAATTTATGATGGAAGAGGTCATGAAAGCGATCGGCGATTGCGACCTTGCTTTGTATCTTCATCCCGTACACGATAAATTAGATGAGTATGAACAGTTTTTAAGCTATAACAAAAAGCATATTTTACTACTGACTAAGATAGATGAAACCAGCCAGGATAAACTGTTACAAAAGATAGATGAATTTAGTAAATATCAAGATAGATTTTTAGAACTGATCCCCGTCTCGGTGAATAAAAACGTAGGCAAAGATCAGATTCTAGAGGTGGTCAAAAACTATCTTCCCGCTAGCCCCTTTCTTTATGAGAGTGAGTACACGACTACAAGTACCGTTAGAGAGATATATAAAGAGTTGATCCGAGAAGCGGTTTTTGACAAACTCAGTGATGAGCTCCCCTATGAAAGCGATGTTTTGATCGAAAAGATCGATGAAAGCGAAGATATCGATAGAGTCTATGCATCAATCATTGTAGAAAAACCCTCTCAAAAGGGGATGGTGATAGGCAAAGGCGGAGAGACTATTAAAAGGATAGGCTCTACGGCCCGACAAAAACTACAAAACTTTAGCGGAAAAAGGATTCATCTTGACTTAATGGTGGTTGTAAAAAAAGGTTGGTCTAAACAAAAAGATATGCTTGCCGATATTGGCTATATTATAGATTAAAAATTTATTATATGGAAAGATTAGTACTATGAAAAAAGAAAAGTTCGAAAAGATAGTTACCCTCAACCCATATTCCGGGGAAAACTATAAGTTACAAAATAATGAACTCACGCAGCTTGATAAATTGTCTTTTGATAGCTCTAGTCACTATATCTCATTGCTCTATCCAAAAGACTTTATCACCACCACTGTTGCGCTAAGCATCAGTATCGGTGATGAAGATATTGCCGATGCAATAGAGATAAAAGCGTATGAAGAATTAGGGCTTGATCAAAGTGTTTCATACAAGATTCAGTTTACCGAAGAGCCTTTGCAAGCAGATAAAGATACGAGAAACTTTAATGTCTTTATTACCGAGCCTGAAACGGTAGAGGAGCTTTTTTCCGATGTAGTAGATCAAACAAAATTTGTCGACACAATCATACCTGCACCCCTTCTGTTTACGCAGATCTATAAAAAAGAGATTTTACAACCTACGGGAGTACACTGTTTTTTATACTTTACGAAAAAAGATGCTTTTGTCGTTTATTTCAATGAAGGCAACTATATATATTCTAAATCGATCAAGTACTCTTTAGAATATATATATGAACAGTACTGCTCCCTAACAGGTGAACGTGTTGATATGACCGATTTTTATCAAAGTCTTGAAAATGAGGGTGTAAAATCGTTAGACAATGCAAAACAGCGAAACTTTATGAAAATTTTTGGTGAAGTTTTTATGCACCTCAATGATATCAATATCTATTTCAAACGGGCATTTGAAGTTGATGGTATCAACCAACTCTACATCGGCTCAATTCTTGGCAATATCACAGGTCTTGAAGAGTACGCTAAAACCTATCTTGGACAAACACCGAGTGAGTTTGACTTTAACTACGAGATCAACACAGAATCGTGGTATGTTGATCAACTCCACTACCTTATGGCACTGCATGCTTTAGAGGGCATGAGTGATAGTAATGAATTTATCCGATGTAACTTTACGACCTTTTTTAGACCGCCTCCTTTTTTGCAAAGAAAAAGCGGACAACTTATCACTGCAGTTGCCGCCACACTTGTTCTTAGCGCTGCGCTACCAATCTATCACCTCTCTATGGCAAAGTATTATGACATTGCCCAAGGGATAAAAGATGTAGAGAGAATGGAGTTAAAACAGATTGTTGATGATATAAACAGTCAAATAGCACAAAAAACCGAGCAAAGAGATCGTTTGATAACGGTAAATGAAAATGCTCAAAAACGATTTGAAGAGAAAAAGGGTTCTTTAGAAACCATAGCAAAGAAAAAACAAGAGTATACGCCAAAAGCAGATACG
>JBNJHJ010000075.1:0-7871 GCA_051748365.1 Campylobacterota bacterium | reverse complement strand
TCGCCCTCTACTAAATCGGTATTGTACACAAGCTCCATCAAACCCGTAAACCCACCGCTATTTGCCCAATTTACCGGATAATCACTCCTACCGTACATCCGCAGGTGACTCAAATCTTCAAAATCGTTGTAGTTTCGAAAGACCGCTTTTTGCTCACTTAATTCCACGGCGGTATGGTATCCCCATCCCATGGTATTGATCAACGACGCTAACGCTTTGATCCAATCCTCTTTGCTTTTGAGATAGGGCTTCACCCCGTCTTGCCACTCCTGAGATGTCATGATCCCGCCGTAGGTAAAAAATCCGCACGCATGCCCTGCTTCAAGCAGCAGTTCACCGCCTAGCGTAATGCCGTAATCCCCCGCAACATCACGCATGCATCGGATAAACTCAAACTGCAAACGGTTGACGTAATCACTTTGATTTCTCACCAAATACACGCCAAAAGCGGGAATATACCCCTCTTCATTGCCGACAAAATTCACATGCGCACCTAAAAAAGCATCGGTGATAAGAGTTTCATACTCCCAATCGATGGGCAGTTTGGGCACATCTTTAAACGTGATCGCTTTTTTAGGCGGATAGGTAGCAAAGTTACACTCACCTAATGATATCTCATGCAAATTATACTCATCCCCACACGCCATACACTTTGTCTGCGTTGCATGAATTTGACTGAGTTTTTTATCATAGATCACTGCATACGCTGCGGCTAAAAATCCGCTTGTGTAGTAATCAACGGGCTTTTGCGCCTTGTCAAACTTCAGCTGCCATGTTTTTGAAAAAAAACTTTTTGTTGTTTTGAGGTGTACACCGTTTTCATCCATACAAGAAAGATCGATCAACCCGTATCCAAAGGTTTTATACACTTGCTCTGCCATTAGCTTTGCTTGATCGGTGTCTAATCCTTTGCAAAGATGTGATAATTGATTATAAACTGCATCGGCTGCACTTCCTATCAAAAATCGCTTACTATCGATATACTCTGCATCGAGTATCGTTCGCAAGAGGTTTAAAAGATAGTGGTGGCAGTGAAAGATCATCGCCTCATCACCCACTATCAAACAGTTGTGCTGCTGGTCAAATTTGTACCCGTGTATATCAAACATCGCTCTCTCCTTTGTAGGGTTTTCCTACTATCTGCTCTACCTGCTTTTTAAACTCTACATAGAGTTCATACGGCACTAGCACGCTTGGCTGCATCTCTATCTGCTTTTGTGTGAGCACTAATCTTGTTTGTAAAATCAAAGGCATCAGCTTTAACAGTACTCTATCGACTATCTTTGTCTCTCCCTCATCTTTTGCCCATCTAAAAAGCGGTTTTATATCCTTGTGTTTTTGCTCTTGCATGGTTATCCTTTATATCTGTGAGTTATTTCGATAAATTGATCTTCTATCTCTAAAAATGCGTCCACGATCTGTGGATCAAAGTGCTCTCCTCTTTCTTCTTTTATGATCTCTACGGCTTTTTCGTGGCTAAAAGCATCTTTATACACCCGCTTTGAAACAAGTGCATCATACACATCCGCTAGTGCCATGATCCTAGCAGTAAGCGGGATATCTTCACCGCTTAATCCATCGGGATATCCTTTGCCGTTAAACTTTTCATGGTGACTTCTAGCAATCTCTTTGGCATAATCCAAAAAAGAAGATTGCGCATTTTGTATCCCCTTTTGCGCATTACGCAGTGCTTCATAACCGATCTGTGAATGCATCTTCATCTTTTCAAACTCTTCGTCGCTGAGTTTGCCGGGTTTGAGCAAAATATTATCGGGGATACCGATCTTGCCGATATCGTGCAGGGCTGCTGATTGTGAAATCTTTTTGATGCTTTGTTCACTAAAACGGGGTTTAAAATCCTCTTTTTGCGATAGATGGTAACTCAAAGCTTCTACATACTTTGTCGTTCTTACGATATGGTTGCCCGTATCGGTATCTCTTGTCTCGGCAAGCGTGGTCATGGCATTGATCGTAATTGTTTGGATATCTTCTATCTCTTGCGTTCTTTTTTGTACCTGTTCTTGCAGGTACTGCTTTTGGTTTTGCAACAGATCTTTTGCCTCTTTAAGCAAAATCTGGTTTTTTACGCGCTGTTTGACCAAAGAGGGGTTAAACGGCTTTGAGATATAATCCACCGCTCCAAGCTGCAATCCCTTTATCTCATCGGCAATATCGATCTTTGCCGTTAAGAATATGATAGGAATATCTTGCGTTTTTTCACTCTTTTGTAATAGAGAACACACTTCATACCCATCCATCACCGGCATCATTACATCAAGTAAAATTAGATCGATCTTTTCATTGCGTGCAATCTCGATCGCTTTTTCTCCGTTTTTGGCTACGGCGATATCGTACTCATCAAGCAGCTCTACAAGAATATGGATATTTTCTTTTGTATCATCAACGACTAAGATCGTTTTATCCTCCATCGCACTCTCCTTTATAAGTTTTTTTCTTTTGGATTTGCCCTCAAAGTGGTGCGAAAACTCACCGCACACACCTTCAAGCTCATGAAGCAGGCGTTTGAGATTTACTTGCGTCGGCTCATTTTCTAACGCTTCACACCGCTGTGCTACACCATACACTCCTATAAGTCCGCTTAAACCTTTCAGCGTATGGACCTTTATCTCAAACTCGCTCTCATCAAGCTGTAGGGAAAAATCGCAGTAGCGTTTTATAAAGTTTGTCGCAATTGTGCAGTACTGATCCATATCTTCGATAAGATGCGGCACTACCGCATCGATATCAGCATGGCGTAGTTTTAAAACCTCTTGCTGCTTTACCATCAAAAACCTTCAATAATTAGAAATTTTCCTAGTATAACGAGGAAATATTAGAAAAGTGTTAGAGATTTTTAGTTTGAATACAGGATGTAACCGATATTTGAATAGCTTTGAAGATTAAGTTGCGGCATCTTTTTGCGAAGGCGTGATACCAATTCTCGAAGTGAAGATTTTGCCCGTTGATCGCCCCAAATAGCGGCTATGAGCTTTTCACTGCTTAATGTTTTATCAAGGTTTTGCATAAAGATCTCTAGCGCTTTTGTCTCCAGTTTGGACAGTTTGACTGTACTATTTTTATGTGTCACAGTCTGCGTTTGCAGATCAAATGCAATATCATGCAAAAGTATCATTTTTGAACTATCTTGCGCTGTAGCTGCCTCTTTTGGCTTTTTGGCGCCCACGACCATCATCATCGCTTCAATATCACTTTTGATAATAGGCTTTATCAAAAACCCAAGCGGAGCACACAAAGAAGCTTCCTCTATCGTTTGTGAATCATGATAGGAGGTGATAAAAACCACATCAAGCAGATACCCAATACTCAGCATCCGCGCTAACTGTAATCCATCAACGCTGCCTTTGATATTGATATCCATAAAGATAAGCGATACGGGGCTTTTGGCACATTCATCTTGTGCAGCAGCGGCATTATCCACAATCGCAATATCACTATACCCTAGCCCCTGTAGCGTTTGTCGTATAAATTCGGCGGTAAAGACCTCATCTTCTACAATTAATATCCGCATCATCTCTCCTTAGTGATTTTTATGAAGAATATACCTTTGAGATGGTATCATCTAAAAAAGCTTTGAAAGATTATAATGAAAAAACTGTTTACATTTCTGTATATCACATTAGCATCGCTTTTTGCACAGCCTACTATAAACACACAAGATATTGAGCAAAAGTATGATAACTTTACGCTGTATTATCATGAAGATACGCAGAATGATCTCACCTATGAAGCGGTGCAAGCCATGGAGTTTACACAAACGACCGATAACCGTTTTGCGCTTGGATTTTTAGATAATCCCGTGTGGTTTAAAATAACGCTTCATAATCCTCAAAGCGATACACAAGAGTATATCTTAGCCCTTGATGAAGTGTTTTATGATTATGTGTATCTATATTATGAACAAAATGGGCAACATATCGAGCAAAAAAGCGGGGTACAGGTAGATCTTAGCCAAAGGCAGATCAACAATCCAAACGCACACTTTGCCCTAACAATCGGTGCGCAAGAAAAGATCGATCTTTATATCAAAGCACGACCCTTTTTTGCAACCTTTGGGCAGTTTTTTCTCTATGAAAAGCAGTTTTACCACAACCATATCCACAAAGAGGGGTTTTTATACACCTTCTACCTCGGAGCGGTGTTAGCAATCGCGTTTTATAATCTTTTTTTATATTTTTATCTCAAAGCACGCGTCTATCTCTACTATTTTGGCTACTCTTTATCCTTTGGTCTTTGGGCAGGAGGCTTTTTTGGCGGGATGGCGTTTTATTATATCCCCATTGAATATAATTACAACCTCCACATCGTCACCCCTTTAGCTATTTTGTTTTTGATGCTGTTTTCCAATGAGGTGCTGGAAGTGCGCAAAAATCATCCGCGTATCTATAAGTTTTTGCAACTGCACCACTACCTGCTTATCTTCTCTGCGTTGTTGATCTTTTTTTACGATAAACTGCAGATAAGTTTTAAAATCGGCTTTGAATTTACCAATATCGTAGCGGGGTATATCTTCTTTTTTTATATCTACTTTGCGCTCAAACAGATCAATTCCCATAGCAAAATAGCCAAACTCTATCTTATCGCTATCGGGGCTTTTTTGATCTCTATCACCGTACTTTCACTGATGACGATGGGAGTGCTGCCAAACAATATCTTTACGCGTTACGGTTTTATCGTCGGGTCCTTGCTTGAGATCGTACTTTTATCTTTGCTGCTTGCATACCGCATTGATATGCTGCAAAAAAACTATCAAAAGACCCTGCAAAGTGAGATAGAAAGACAAACAAAAAATCTCCATCAAAAAAACCTCACCCTCACGCGTATCGTCTCGGAAAAGGAGGAGCTGCTAAAAGAGATGTTTCATCGGGTAAAGAACAACTTTCAAATCCTTATCTCTATGCTCTATCTAGAGATCGGCAACGAAAGATCAAAAGAGATTACAAACAAGATAGAAAACGTCATCAAAAAACTGCACTCCATGTCTATCGTACACGATCTACTCTATGGTAAAAGCAGCCACTACAATCTAGAGGCAAAAAGTTACTTCCAAAAGCTCACCACGCATCTAGTGATGAAAGATGCAAAGATAAAGTTACATATACAACCGCTATTTTTGCCGGCATCTACAGTCAAAAACCTCGGATTAATCGTCAACGAACTCTTTGTCAATACCGTCAAATACACCCCCTCGCAACACAAACTGCACATAACAATAACCCTCACACAGCAAGATAATAGAATCTTCTTTAGCTATCTTGATAACAGCAACGGTTATAGTGATGTCAAAAACGGTTATGGTACGGAGTTTATCAAAGAGACGCTACAAAAACTTAAAAATGTAAAGATGGATATCGATACGGATAAAAAGATCCGATATGATGTTGCATTTGATAGGAGTTGATGGAGGCTGCGGCACGCTTTTGCGCCGCAGCGCTTTGTTTTTTATGTTTTAAACTCTTCAAGTTTTGTATTGAGATTTTCTGTAAGTGTTCCAAGATGATCCGCTGCACCGGCGATCTCTTCGACACTTCTTGCATTTTTGCTAGAGATCTGATTAATCTGTGCGATCTGCCCCACAATATCTTCAACACTACTGCCTGTACGTATAAAATCATTGACTGTTTTTTCGCTTGCCCCTATAGCTTTGACAACTTTTTCTACCGCACCGTTTAGCTTTGATTCTACCGCATTAGCAATTTCGCTAAGCTTTTGTATCTCATGAGCATTTTTATCCATCGATCCGCTTGCATCATTGATAGACTGCACTATTACACTGATAGTTGCATCTATCTCTACTAAAGACTTTTGCGTCTTGTCTGCCAATTTTCTCACCTCATCGGCAACCACGGCAAAACCTCTGCCGTGTTCGCCTGCACGCGCTGCTTCGATTGCGGCATTAAGAGAAAGTAGATTGGTCTGTTCGGCAATATCTTTAATCACATCAAGTACACTTTGTACTTGTGAAGCCTCTGATGCTAACTGATTCATTCTATCTGCTAACTCTACCTCAACGCGAGCACTTTCTTCAACCTTGCTTGTGAGTTTTACCAACTCATCTTTTGAATATTCTAAGTCTTTATTTGCCGTAGTAATTCCGTCTTGACTGGCTTTTGCATCATTGATAGCCCCCTTGATTTCATCTTGAATCGATTGTGATTTTGATGTACAATTACCAATAATGCCCACAGATTGTTCAACACTTTTGCCTACACTATTTGCCGTAGTTGAAAGTTCATGGGATATGCTAGCATTTTCACTTGAGAGATCTTTTGATTCTTTGACAAGATGCCAAATCTTTTCTATAAAGCTGTTGATACTTGCACTGCTTTTGCCAAGTTCATCCTTGTTATAAATCTCTAACCTTCGTGTTAAATCCCCATCACCGCTAGCAAGCTGCGTTGCTGCATAATCAACACTTTTGATAGGATTGACAATACTTCGCATAATAAAAAATACAAAGATAGAAAATCCGATCAACCCTATAAGTGAAAAAATAGCAAGCAGCGATTGCGCACTGTCTAAAAGGTCAAAAAACCCTTTTCTCTCCTGTTGTGCTGTCTGTTTTAAACTCTCGATCTGCTTTTCTAACACAAATTTAAGCTCTCTCCAAAGTTGCAGCGACCGCGCGCCGTCTGCTGCTGTTGGTCTTATATTTGTATTTACTTTTTCATAAAGCGTTTTTGCATGGACTGTAAAAGCTTCTATCTGCTGTGCTATCTTTTTGTGATCGTTTGGATTGAGAGCTTCTATTTTTGCCGATGTCTGCTGCATGCTCTCAATTGCACCAATCATCGTATCTTTTGGTTTTTGTGAATCGATATTTGCAGTAGCTACCTGTCGTGATGAATTAAACAATAGTCCCTCGACCATCAAAGAGCGCGTAAGTGAACTTTGCCCTAAAAGTGTATCGAGTTTACTATACTCATCTTTTGCCGAATCGATCGTTGTATTGACGACAAAAAAGTTGGCAATAAAGCCCATAATGACCAATACGGTCAATAAATTTCCCTTAAACTTTATACTCATCTTCTCTCCCCGTAATGAAACTTTAAAAAGTATAACCATATTTCTGAAATATTTCACTTAATATCATAAAATATAATTATATTAATAAGTTATGTTTATCACATGAAAGAGATGCACACCCCAAAAAATGATTGGGATTATGCCTTTGCTTGTCCGACAATTCACCATAGAAAAAATAGCTCTGCGGGGATATTCTCACTTTTTACTGCACTTTAGATATAATTTTTCAATACTCTCTTAAAGGCTCATGATGAAGAAGTTTTTCAACACAGCAGGACCAACCAAAAAAGATATCAACTACCATATAGATCTACTCTCACGAGTGGACTGGGAAGAGATAGAATCGCTCATAGAGCAACAAAGATACTTCATCCTTCATGCACCGCGCCAAACCGGAAAAACTTCCACCCTTTTAGAGATCATGGCAGAGTTAAATAGAGGCGATACCTACGCTTGTACCTATGCTAATATTGAAGGAGCACAAGCAGCACGTGGGGATGTAGCTAGAGGGATAGAGGCTATTGTTATGTCTATAGCTGAATCTGTTGAGCTTTATTTAGATGATGGATCTTTAAAAAAATGGTACTACAGTGAAGATGGAAGAAACACTTCATATGAACACAAGTTAAGTACTCTTTTAAAACTATGGAGTCAAACCTCCTCTAAACCAACAGTCCTACTACTTGATGAAGTAGACGCTTTGGTAGGTGACACACTTATTTCACTGCTAAGACAGATCCGTGCAGGGTACGCAGGACGACCGGAAGCTTTTCCACATGCTTTGATCCTTTGTGGCGTAAGAGACATAAAAGATTATCGAATCCACA
>JBNJHJ010000074.1:0-7915 GCA_051748365.1 Campylobacterota bacterium | reverse complement strand
AAATCACTCACTGAAGCTCTTATTCACGCAGGAGCAAATCTTGATGCAAAGGTCAATATCAAATGGGTAGATAGTGAAAAGCTTGAAGATGAAGGAACGCAAAAATATCTAGAAAATGCTGATGGAATCTTGGTTGCAGGCGGTTTTGGAGAACGCGGTGTAGAGGGAAAAATCCAAGCTATCCGGTACGCTAGAGAAAATAAAATCCCCTTTTTAGGGATCTGTTTAGGGATGCAACTTGCGATGATCGAGTATGCTAGAAACGTTATCGGTATTGATGATGCAAACTCCGTTGAGTTTGACAAAGATTGCAAAAACCCCATTGTCTATCTTATCGATCAATTTATCTCCACTGACGGTGCGGTAGAGATACGAACGCATAAAAGCCCGCTTGGCGGGACATTGCGGCTTGGAGAGTATCCGTGTAATATCAAAGAAGGCAGCAAACTATTTGAAAGCTACGGTGAAAAAACGATCTATGAACGCCATCGTCACCGTTTTGAAGCAAATCCAAAATATAAAAATATTTTTGAAGAAAACGACATGATTATTAGTGGAGAGAGTCACGGGTTGATTGAAGCGGTAGAGATACCTAACCATCCATGGTTTTTAGGAGTGCAATTTCACCCTGAGTTTACCTCTAAATTACAAAATCCAAATCCTTCGATCCTCTCATTTGTTAAAGCATCGTGTGCAGCTCAATAAAAAACAGATAGAAAGAGAGTTAAATGCTCGCTTTAAAGGCGGGTTTTTAACTCTCAAAGATTTTCCACATCCTGATACCTTATATAATATCAATGAAGCTGTAGAGTTGATAGCACTGCATGTGAAACAAAATAAAAAGATCACAATCGTCGGTGATTATGATGTTGACGGTGTTATTTCTACGGCAGTATTGCAGTGGTTTTTTGAAGCGATTACATATGAGGTAGAGGTCATTATCCCTAATCGTTTTGAAGACGGTTATGGGTTGAGTGCGCAGATAATCGATAGGGTAGAGGGTGAACTTATTATTACCGTCGATAACGGGATCAGTGCCGTAGAGGCCGCAAAAAGATGTAAAGAAAAGGGGATAAAGCTTATTATCACCGACCACCATACGCCGCCGCAAACACTCCCGCAAGCCGATGCTATTATCAATCCAAAGCTTTCTTGTTGTAATTTTCAATACAGTGAGATATGCGGGGCACAAGTAGCGTGGTATCTTGTTGCTAAACTCAAAAAAAGATTTAATGCCAATATCGATACAAAAGAGTTGTTAGCCGATGTCAGTATCGCCGTGATTGCCGATGTAATGCCTCTTGTTTCTATCAATAGAGCTTTTGTCAAAGCGGGATTACAACTGCTATCATACTCAAAAAAACCCTACATACAAGCATTAAAACAGTTTATGGGCAAAGAGGAGTTTAGCGCCCAAGATATAGGATTTTTTATCGCTCCAAGGCTTAATAGTGCAGGGCGGATGGAGGATGCTTCAATAGCGCTAGAGTTTGTAACGGCAAAAAACATACCTGAAGCGATGGAGTTATTTGATACACTTAATGGATTAAATAGTTTACGAAAAGATACACAAGAAGATATTATTCAAAAAGCAACACAAACAATAGACCCCGGTGCACGAACAATTGTCGCAAGCGGTCCGTGGCATGAGGGGGTTATCGGGATCGTTGCAAGCCATCTGAGTCAAAAATACAAAAAACCTGCCATTGTTTTAAGCCAAACAAAAGAGGGATTTAAAGGCAGCGGTAGAAGCTACGCAGATATCGATCTTTTTGCAATTATCAATGCGCACAAAGAGTTGTTATTAGGTTTTGGCGGGCATAAAGCTGCTGCGGGGCTTGCGCTTGCAAAAGAAAATTATAAAATTTTTAAAGAGCAAGTAAGCAGTTACCGCTATACAAAACCGCAAAAAGAAAATTTTTGTTTAGGACAACTATGCTTTAGCGAAATTGATTGGCAGCTTATAGATATTTTAAAGCGGTTTGAACCCTATGGAGAGCAAAATCCTATGCCTACCTTTTACTCTCAAGATGTCAAAGTCATCCAAAGTAAGCGTGTTGGAGAGAATAAAGAGCATCTAGTCTTACTCTTGGAGAAAAAAGGAAGACGTTTTAAAGCGATTGAGTTTAAAAGTGAAAAAAGCCTTAGTGTCGGCGATATGCTCAGTTTAGAGTATAGTATAGAGGAAAATAGATTTCAAAATCAAACATCGATACAGCTGTTAATAGTTAAGTTAGATTTATAATTAAGATAGTTCACAAAAATAGTTACGATTCCACACAGTTTTGGCATTCTTTTATGTGACAAAAGCTAAAAATTAGGTTACAATTAAGTTTGATTAATACCTTTGATGGTAAAATAATTCGTTGTTATCAAAAATAGGAGAGAGCATGGAAAAATTTACAAAAGATCACGAAGAGTTAATAGCTGAGTATCTAAAGAGTGAGGGGATCTCTAGAAGAGATGCTATGAAGATGATGGGTATCGGTGCCGGTATGGCTACTGTAGGTGCAACGAGTGCTAGTGCAGCTACAAAAGCACATGCAAGCAGTGCAACCGGTAAAATTGTTATCATCGGTGGGGGTATGTCGGGAACGGCTACTGCTTCAAAGTTAAGCAGTATGCTAAGTAACGCCGAGATTACGGTAATTGAACCAAATCCAAAATCCGTATCATACCAACCGGGACAAACACTTGTTGCAACAGGTATTTATGAACTAGATGATATCATGTATGATACGCAAGATTTTATGCCTGATAGCGTTAATTGGGTAAAAGATAAAGCGGTAGATGTTGATGGGGATAACAATATCGTTAAAACGGAAAAAAATGGAGATATCTCTTATGACTATTTAGTAGTTGCTGCAGGTATTACACTTGATTTTGGAGCTATTAAAGGTTTAGAAGAGGTTGGAGATTGTTTATCTCTTGATAGTGAAGATGCTGCAAGAGCAAAGCAACTATTTGGTAAAAACGGTTTAAGCTCAATCTATTTTTCTGAAGGTGCGGCGGCAATGTGGCCACAAGTACAGCAGTTTGTAGCCGATGCCAAAGCGGGTAAAAAAGTAAAAGGGGTATTTCCTGAGCCTCATACGCCTTTTAAATGTGGTGGTGCACAGAAAAAAGTTCCAAATCTTGTGAACGCAAGATTAAAAGAAGCAGGTGCTGATGCAAGAGCAAACGCAACGCTTGATTTTTATACAAACGGTGGAAAATTGTTTGGTGTACCTGCATACCATGACGCGATTGATGGTCAGATGAAAGCTAGAGATATCAATGTAAACTATTCTCATAAGTTTGTTGCCGTAGATCCACAAAGAAAGATCGCTACCTTTGAAAAACACTGGAAAGAAACAGTGATGGATGAGGATCTTGGTATTGAAGTGGATAAGAGAATGACGGAAAAAGTAGAGACTGATTATGACCTACTACACATCATTCCACCGCAAAAAGCTCCCGATGCAATTGCTAAATCATCAATTGGTTCAGGTGCAGGATGGGTTCCTGTAACTAAAGAGACACTGCAACATATGAAATATGAAAATGTATTTGCTTTAGGTGACATTGCCGCTGTTCCTATGGGTAAAACAGGTGGTAGTGCTAGAAAACAGTACAATGTACTTTGTGAAAACTTAGTTGCACATATGGAAGGAAAAGAGTTGACAGCGCAGTATGACGGGTATACGGTATGTCCACTTATTACCGATATCGGTAAAGTAATGCTTGCTGAGTTTAAATGGAATCCGGACGGACCGGGTGCTGTAGCAGCTCCATCATTCCCACTTGATCCTGCAAAAGAGAGATGGATCTATTGGTTGCTAAAAGTATATATGCTAAAACCGATGACACAATATGGAATGCTTTCAGGAAAAGCGTAAGCACTCTATTTCAAAAGGGGTTTTTCCCTTTTGAAAACCTCTTGAATATCTCTGCACTACTTAACAAAATATCACTACTAAAACTAATCCAAACAATGGTATAATCAGCTATAAAATATGACTGTAGAGGAGTCTTTCATGGTACGAAAAAAGATATATAATCCCGATTCGCACGAGAGTGTTAACGATAGACAGATCTTTGGCGGTGATCCGACGGGAATTTTTGAGCTTAATAATATAAAATACCAGTGGGCATACAATCTTTGGGAAGTGATGTTAAATAATACATGGTTTCCAAAAGAGGTCGATATGAGCCCCGATGCACGCGATTATAGAAATTTAACAGAAGCAGAAAAGTTAGCATATGACAAAGCATTAGCACAGCTTATCTTTATGGACAGTTTACAAACTAATAATTTGATTGATAATGTCAATCCCTTTATCACGGCTCCTGAGATAAATCTAGTGCTTGTAAGACAAGCTTTTGAAGAGGCGCTGCATTCACAAAGCTATGCCGTAATGGTTGATAGTATCTCTACAAATAGTGAAGAGATCTACGATCTTTGGCGAAGAGATATGATGCTAAAAAACAAAAATGATTCCATCGCAAAGGTATATCAAAAATTAGCAGAAGAACCGACCGATGAAAATATTATTAAAGCGATGTTTGCCAATCAAATTTTGGAAGGGATCTATTTTTATAGCGGGTTTACCTATATCTATACCCTTGCAAGAAGCGGAAAGATGCTTGGAAGTGCGCAGATGATTCGATTTATCCAAAGAGATGAAGTCACGCACCTTATTTTATTTCAAAATATGATCAAAGCTACACGTCGCGAACATCCTGAAATGTTTACAAAAGAGTTTTTAGCTGATATTTATAAGATGTTTGAAGACGCCGTGGCTTTAGAGGTAGAGTGGGGAAAATATATCACTCAGGGGCAGATTCTTGGATTAACAGATGGAATTATTGAGCAGTATATCAAATACCTCTGTGATGATAGATTAGAAGCGGTAGGGCTAGATAAACTGTATAATGTCAGTCACCCGATCGGTTGGGTCGATAGTTTTTCGAAGTTTAACGATCAAAAAACAAACTTCTTTGAAGGCAATGTCACAAACTACAGCAAAGGTAGCCTCAACTTCGATGACTTTTAAACTCAGTGCTTTACAGTTAGAAACAAAAAACGATTTCGAAAAAAATTTACAAAAGTTTAAAGAGTGTGTCAATAGGGTAAAGAGTGATTTTATCGTTGTACCCGAAGTATATTTTACGGATTTTGCATATGAAAAAATGGACAGTAGCGTTTCTTTTGGTCAAAAAGTAATCGATACTATTTTACAACTTAGTCAAGATAAAACGGTCTGCTTTACAATTAATGTAAAGCAAGACGGTTGTTATTATAACAAAGCGTATCTCATCCATGACAAAAAGATTGTGCATACGCAAGAAAAATATAAACTTTTTACAATCGGTAAAGAGATACAGCACTACACCCCGGGCAAAAAAGAAGATATAAAAGTCGTGCATATCGGCAAAGTCAAAGTAGCTATTTTAATCTGTTTTGAACTGCGCTTTAAGCAGTTGTGGCAACAGATTGAGGGAGCTGATATTGTAATGATTCCTGCAAAATGGGGAAAACTACGTAAAACACATTTAGAGATACTTTCACAAGCGCTTGCGGTTATGAATCAATGTTTTGTGATTGTTGCCGATAGTAGCGATAGCGATATGGCAAAAAGTAGTGCCGTGATTACACCTTTTGGAGAGGTTACAAAAGATGACAGAGCGTCAATCTTGTCTAAAGAGTGTGATTTAGAACAGGTAAAAAAGATGAGAAGGTATTTAAAAGTATATGAGTAGTATAAAATTACATAACATGGTAGAAGATATCAATACTAAATTTGAAATTGATAAAGAGATACAAGGCGCTTTTGAAAGTATTGACAGAGAACTCTTTGTTCCAACGGGTTTTAAAAGTTTGGCATATAGACTTGATGCGCTGCCGATGAGTGACAGCCAATGGATAAGCTCACCGCTTACGGTTGCTAAGATGACGCGGTATTTAGAACTAGATAAGGTAGATAAAATTCTTGAAGTAGGATGTGGCAGTGGTTATCAAGCAGCGATATTAAGCAAGCTTGTACGCCGTGTTTTTACGATTGAGCGGATTGAATCACTGCTTGATGAAGCAAAAGAGCGTTTTAACGTTTTGGGGCTTAATAATATCTTTACCCGTTTTGACGATGGACAAAGAGGGTGGCAAAAATACGCACCCTTTGAAAGAATTTTGTTTTCTGCATCTGCAAAACAGATCCCCCCGGCACTGTTTGAACAGCTTGAGGAGGGCGGCATTTTGGTTGCGCCCATTACAGAAGGAAGCATGCAGATAATTACGCGTTTTTACAAAAAAAACGGTGAGATTACAAGTGAAGCGATAGAAAGTTGTACCTTTGTAGAGGTAAAAGATGGCACCCAATAGTATTCTTTTTGTCTGTTTAGGCAACATCTGCCGCTCACCTCTTGCACAGGGGATAGCTCAAGATATAGCAGCGCAAAGAGACTTAGATATTGTGATCGATTCTTGCGGAACAAGCGGATTTCATGTCGGTGAAAAACCCTGTACCAATTCGCAAAAAATAGCACTGCAAAACGGTATCGATATCTCTTTACAGCATGCAAGAGCACTTTGTCAAGAAGACTTTACAAAATTTGATATAATTGTAGGATTAGATCAAAGCAACGTTGACACGATTAGCTCACTAACTGATAAAAAGATTTACAAACTAGGCTCTTTTGGATATAGCGGAGCTGATGTACCCGATCCCTATTTTTTTGACGGGTTTGAGGGGTTTGAAAAGGTGTATGAGATGATTGCGTGTTGCGTAAAGGAACTTTTTGATGTCAAAATTAGTAAAACCTGCTGAATATGCAGTTACTAGCGGATTGTCGCGTCAAGCTATCTATGCACAGATGAAAAACGGCACATTGCTTTCAAAAAAGGTTAGCGGTCGTCTCTATGTTGTGGTTGATGAGCAAGATCAGGAGCAAGAACCGCAAGAAGAAAGTGTGGATAGATTAAAAGATATTATTGCTTCTAAAGATGAGACAATCAAAGTGTTGCAAACTGCAATTGATGATTTAAAAAGTAGTAATGAAGGGGTGATCCAAACACTACAAAGTGAAATTTCACTGCTAAAACAAGCCTTTGCTGAGATGCGCGGGGTGTATAAAGAAGCGATCACGTACAAACCCCGACACAGCCTTGATTCAAAAACTACGCAAGATAATCAGTGGCGAAGTATCAAAAAATACTGTAAAGCATATGATGTAAAATTGACAAAAGAGTTTGAAAAAGAGATAAAAAAGCTGTATAAACAGGGAAGTACGAAGATAAAAAAGAAAAAAGATAAATACTACATATCGGGAAGTTTACATGATTGAGATAGCAAAACAAACGCTTAAAATCGAAGCTCAAGCCCTCCTTGATGCTACAATCGATGCAAGTTTTAACCAAGCAATCGATCAGATTTTGCAAACAACGGGCAAGGTGATCATTGTCGGAGTCGGCAAGTCCGGACTGGTGGGGGCAAAGATTGCCGCTACGTTTGCAAGTACGGGAACAAGCAGCTTCTTTTTGCATCCAACGGAAGCGATGCACGGTGATTTAGGGATGATTGGTAAAGATGATTTGGTGATTGCTATTAGCTATAGCGGCGAAAGCGAAGAGTTAGTCAGTATTTTGCCACATATCAAACGCTTTAATATTCCCCTTATTGCGATGGCAAAGACAAAAGATTCGACGCTAGGAAAGTACAGCGATATCTTTTTATCTATCTATGTGCAAAAAGAAGCATGCCCGCTCAATGCAGCTCCCACTAGCTCAACAACGCTGACAATGGCACTAGGCGATGCGTTAGCGGTTGCTTTGATGCACAAAAGAGGGTTTAAACATGATGATTTTGCCTCCTTTCACCCCGGCGGTAGTCTTGGAAAGAAACTTTTTGTCAAGATAGAGGATTTGATGCGAAAAGAT